>NZ_AULZ01000016.1 GCF_000422545.1 Desulfocurvibacter africanus subsp. africanus DSM 2603 | reverse complement strand
GAGACAGTTTGGTCCCTATCCTCTGTGGGCGTAGGAGAATTGAGAGGGCCTGTCCCTAGTACGAGAGGACCGGGATGGACGAACCTCTAGTGTGCCTGTTGTCGCGCCAGCGGCACCGCAGGGTAGCTATGTTCGGCAAGGATAACCGCTGAAAGCATCTAAGCGGGAAACCTGCCTCAAGATAAATTCTCCCTGAAGACCCCTGGTAGACCACCAGGTTGATAGGCCGGAGGTGTAAACATGGCAACATGCTCAGCTGACCGGTACTAATTGGTCGTTCGTCTTAATTCGCTAAAAAATTCCTTTCGTCTCCACCTAATCACTATATATTTGCCAAATTTCCTGGCGGCCATAGAGGTGGGGCCACACCCGATCCCATTCCGAACTCGGCAGTTAAGACCACCCTCGCCGATGATACTTGGAGTCCACTCCTGGGAAAGTAGGTCGCCGCCAGGTTTTTTCTTCCACAGCAAGGCCCCGAAGCTCACCGCTTCGGGGCCTTGCCGCGTTTGCGGGGCCGAACACAGGCTTACGATTGTACCCCTGGGCTTCGGCCCGCCGGACCGCCAAACACGCCACTCGCTCCGTCCGCCCCGCAGCGGCAAGGGCTGGGACACACGACACGTTAGCTGCGTTACTACGGAGGCTGCTAAAAGTTTCTCAGCCCACCTCTCCAGCCCCAGCCATTCCCCGAAGGCGAGCGGGCGGGCGGGAAACCTTACATGGCCTCCTATAGATATTTGCGATTAGGAGTGCAGGCCTCGGTTTTTGAGCGAATGAGCAAGTACGAGGGGTCTACCTGCGTATTTGCGAGGACGTGGCTAGGCGTTGCGTGGGCTGACGAGTTGTCGGTTTCTACAATGCCAGTTGCCGCATCAATCGCTTGACGGCAACGCGCCAGTTCGGATGTATTGACACTTCTCGCGGCGAAGAAGTGCGCCGCGCGAGATACATGATCATCCAGAGCGGACAGGCTCCACACAGATGGTTGATTATCTGTTCAAACAACCAAGTCCTTAGTTATTTCAAGGTCAATATACTCTGCAGATACCCTTAGTTGAGGTCCATATGATAGCTATTACGCCGCAAGAAATGGCGCAGCGTTGCGGCGGTGAAGCCGAACATCCACTCGTGTGTCTGGACGGCTGCACGGTGCGCATGACCGGCTGCGACATATTAACGGATGTGCGCCTGACCCTTCGCGCTGGACAGGGCTGGGTCGTACTGGGCGGCAACGGCGCGGGCAAGTCCACCCTGCTCAAGCTCCTGCGCGGCGATGTGTGGCCGGTTAATCCGGATTGTCGCCTATTTTTCAGCGAAGATGGCCCAAGCGCCAGCCCGATCGGATTCCGCGAGCATACTGCCCTGGTTTCGGCCGAGCTGGCCGAGGAGTATCGACGGCTGGAGTTCCCGTTGACCGGCCGCGAATGCGCTCTCACGGGGCTGTGGAGCAGCCGTTTCCTGGCCGGGCCCGTGGCTGTGGAGCATGTGGCTCGTGTCGAGGGCCTGTTCCAGGCCCTAGACCTGGAGGAGCTTCTGGAGCGGTCCATGGCGGTTATGTCCGAAGGACAGGCCAAGGCGGTTCTGCTCGTGCGCGGCCTCGTGGCCCGGCCGCAGGTGCTTTTCTTGGACGAGGCCTTCGACGGCCTGGACACCGAACGGCGGGCCGTGGCCATACGGCTGGTGGCCGAGATTGCGGCCCAGGGCGTCAGTGTTGTTCAGGCCACGCATCGATCGGAGGAGATCGTGGCGGGTCTGCGTATGGGCCTGCTGCTTGAACAAGGTCGGGTCGTCTTTGCCGGCGAGCTGGCAAGGGCCCTGGATGCATACGCTGGCCACGATTCCGCTTGGCCTTGCGCGCCTGCTGCCGAAGCGGCTCGGGACGATGGGCCTGTGCAGCCAGCAGTTCCAATAGTAGAGCTGCGCAATGCCTCGGTGTCCTTCGCGGGACGGCTCGTTCTGCGCAAGGCAAACTTCGCTTTGCGACCCGGAGAGCAGTGGGGTCTGGTGGGGCCAAATGGCGCAGGCAAATCCACGCTGCTCAAGCTGCTGGCCGGCGATCTGTATCCCATGCCCGGAGGCGAGGTGCTGCGCCACGGGCAATCTGAGCCCCACGACCTATGGCAGGTGCGACGCGAGGTGGGCTATGTATCCGCAGAGCTGCAGGCCTGTTACGATCCACAGGCCACGGGACTGGAGACGGTGATCTCCGGATTGCGCGGCTCCGTGGGCCTGTATGCTCCTCCCGAGGAAGAGGAGGAGGCTGCGGCCAAGGATCTGCTGAACGGGTCGGGCCTGCAGGAGCTTGCCGGCCGGCGCCTGGAGAGCATGTCCTTCGGCCAGCGTCGCAAGCTCATGATCCTGCGGGCCATGGTTCATCGGCCGCTCGCCCTGCTCCTGGACGAACCTTTGAGCGGGCTGGACCTTGCTTCGCGAGAGGAAGTGCGCATCTTTCTGGAAGGCTTGCGCACGGCTGGCGTGGCCCTGGTCATCGTTTCGCACCATGAGCAGGACCTGCCCCGCAAGCTCGACGGACAACTCCGGCTGGAGGCCGGGCGGCTCCTGGCTGGTCGAGCTAAAGGCCAGAAAGCCCTTTTCTCCGGCTGCGGATTGGGGTAACTGGCATGCGACCTCGGAACCGACATCGAGGCAACGGCCATAATGGCCTGTGGATGGCCATTGGGCTGGCCGAAACCTTCTGCCTCTTCACCGATATTCATCATGGCACGTAGCAACGTGAAGCCGAACAATCAGCAAGCGATGGAGGCCTCCGGCCGGAACCATTGCGAGGTCTGGAGCATTCTGGACGAAATTCTACCAGTTCACCCGCGGAAGGGCGTGGAGTGCGCCTTATTCCTGGAAAGCATGCCGGCTCGCATGGCCGCGGCACTGCATGCGGATTGGTCCGCGGTCTGTCTGTTGGACGAGGCCGGAACGCTCAAGGCCGCCTACCCGTATCCCGGCAAGGGCGACCGGTCCGGGTCGCTGACAGAGTCGGCCGCCAAGAGCGTGCTGACCCAATTTTCTACGCCTGGATGCCGCTCCGTCAGCGTTGACGATCGCCAATATGGCATGCTTGCCAAGCTCATGGGAGCCGAACCCTCGGGGCCGCTGCTGTGCGCTCCGCTCATCTGCCAGGGCCAAGTGCACGGGTTGTTCTGCGCGGCCAGGCGCAACGGACCGGATCTTGGCGACGAACAGCGCCGACTGGCGGATGTGATGGCCGACATGGTCTGTTTCATCCTGCAGCAGGGCGTGGAAGCCAGCGTGGCCGTGGATGACAGCCAAGCCGGAAACGAGTCACCGGCGCCGAGCATCGAGGGCAGTTTCCGCGCCATACTCGAGAACACCGGTACTGCGGCCATGATCGTCGCAGCAGACATGACCATCGTGCACATCAACACCGAGTTCGAAAAGCTCGTGCACCTGCCAAGGGAATCGGTGCAAGGCCGCATGAGCTGGATGGACTTCTGTCATCCCGACGACCTCGAACGCACTATGTCCTATCACCGCACCCGCCTCGCCCAAAAGTCGTCGGCGCCCAGCGCCTATGAAACGAGGCTGGTGGATTCCGCGGGCGAGGTGCGTCACGTCATGGTCACGGCGAGCCTCATTCCGGGCACCAGTCTGAGCATCGTGTCCATGCGCGATGTATCCGAACTCAAGGATGCCCTCTTTCAGCGCGATCTGCAGAAAGCCTATTTCGAGCAGCTTTTTGAGAGAATCCCCCTGGCCACTGTGCTCGTGGACCCGCAGGATCGAGTCATGGCCGTGAACAACGCCTTCGAGCGGCTGTTCGGCTTCGGCCGCGAGGAGTCCCAAGGCCGGAGCATCAATTCGCTTATCGTGCCTCCGGAGCTGACGGACGAGGCCACGGGCATCTCCAGGCAGACGCAGGACGGTCAACTGGTTTTCGCCGAGTCCAAGCGGCGCACGGCCGACGGCCGCACGCTCGACGTGTCCATCATCGGCACGCCCGTCTACGTGGGCCAGCGGCAGGAGGCGGTGTTCGGCATCTACCAGGACGTCACCGAACAGAACCGTACACGCCAGCAGCTCGTGTACCAGGCCAACCACGACCACCTCACGGGCCTGTCCAACCGCCGCCGGCTGCTCACGCGCGTCGGCGACGCCATCCGCCGTGGCAAGCATGTCGACCGTTATGATTTCGCCGTGCTCTTCCTTGACCTGAATCGTTTCAAGGTGGTCAACGACAGCCTGGGCCATCTGTTCGGCGACGCCATGCTCATCATCATCGCGCGCATGCTCCAGGACAGCCTGGGCGACAACGGCGTGGTAGCCAGATTGGGCGGCGACGACTTCGGCGTGCTCGTGGAGCACCCGCAGGTGGAGGATTTCGTGCGCAGCTTCGTGCGCCGGGTGCAGGAGCGGCTACGCACTCCCTTCCAGGTCATGGGCCGCCAGGTGACCACCTCGGCCAGCGTGGGCGTGGTCTTCGGCCGAGCGGAGTACGCTCGGGCCGAGGATTACCTGCGCGATGCGAGCCTGGCCATGCAGCGCGCCAAAGTCGAGGCCAATGAGAACTGTCAGGTCTTCGACGGCCGCATGCACGACCACGCCATGCGCCGCATGCTCCTGGAATCGAGCCTGCGCACGGCCCTGGACAACCAGGAGTTCGTGATGCACTACCAGCCCATCGTGGAGCTGGTCAGCGGCGAAAAGCGCGGCTACGAGGCGCTCATCCGCTGGAATCGCAAGGGCGAGGGCATCGTGCCGCCCGACGAGTTCATTCCCCTGGCAGAGGAGACCGGGCTCATCGTGCCCATGGGCTACTGGGCCCTGGAGCGCGCCTGCCTGGACTTCGGTCGATTGTGCGCCCCGAATAGCCACGAGCTGAGCCTGTCCGTGAATATTTCGGGCAAGCAGTTCCGCGATCCGGAGATCTATTCGCGGGTCAAGTCCATCCTGCGCCAGACGGGCATGCCGGCCGAGCGGCTGCGCCTGGAGATAACCGAAAGCATGCTCATGCAGGACCCGGAGAATGTCTCGCGCATCCTGAGCCGGCTCAAGAACCTGGGCATCAAGATCAGCGTGGACGATTTCGGCACGGGCTATTCATCGCTGTCCTACCTGAGCCGCTTCCCCATCGACGTGCTTAAGATCGACAAGGCCTTCGTGGCGCCGCTGGAGCAGTCCTCGCCCACGGCCGTGCGCCTGGTGCAGACCATCATCACTTTGGGCAACAGCCTGGGGCTGGAAGTGGTGGCCGAAGGCGTGGAGAGCTCGAAGCACGTGAGCCGCCTGACATCGCTGGGCTGCAGCCTGGGCCAGGGATATCTCTTCGCCAGGCCGGCTAGTCTGGCGGACTCGGGCTGTTGAGCTTCGCTCCTACCCCAGGCTGACCCTTTCGAAGCGCATTTCCGCCAGATCAATCAGCAGCATTCCGCCCGCCAGCGGCGAAGGCTTGCCCGTGAGCAGCCGGACAGCCTCGGCGGCCAAGAGCGAAGCCACTACGGCCACGCTCTGGGCCGGTGTGCCTAGAGTGTCCTCGGCGGATGAACCCTGGCCCAGGAACTCGGCCGGACCTGGCTGCCCCGGCCGGACCACGGCCACATAGCCGGTAAGGCCGGCCATGGCCCCGGTGATCAGCGGAATGCCCGCCATTGCCGCGGCGCGCTGCAAGGCCAGGCGGCTGGCCAGCCCGCCCAGACAATCCAGGGCCAGTTGCGCGCCGTCCAGGAATTTGGGCAGGGTTTCCTCGATCAAATAGTCCTGCAGCGCCTCGACGGTCACGGCCGGATTCAGGTCGTGCACGCGCAGAACGGCGGCTTCCGCCTTGGGCATGCCCAGCGTGGCCTGGGTGGACAGGAGCTGGCGGTTCAGGTTGTGCTCCTCGAAGACATCGGCGTCGGCGGCGCGGATGCAGCCCACGCCCATGCGCGCCAGAATCTCCAGCACATGGCCGCCCAGGCCGCCCAGCCCGACCATGGCCGCGCGCGAGGCCAGCAGCCGAAGTTGGCCCTCCACGCTCAGGTTGCCCTGGTTGCGCAGGTAGCGCCTGGGCATGATGCCCTGGAGCAGGGCGGCCATCTGCACCTCGCGGCGCGAAATGCCCAGATCCTGGGCCAGCCAGGCCTCGGCCGCCAGGGGCAGCACGCGGCCCGTGCCGCCGGCTGGCAGCCGTTCGTCGCGGGCGCACTCGGCCACCCGTCCGGCGATGTCCTGCACGGCTAGCCTCCGCCCACGGCCGGGAAGAGCCCCAGACGGTCGCCATCCTTGAGGCGTGTGTCCAACTCGGCTTTGACCCCGTTGACGAAGATGAGCTTCACATCCTCTTGGGCCAGCCCTAAACGTGTCATGATCTCACCCACGGTAGCGCCGTCGGGCAGCTCGTACCTTTCCGCGCCGGGGGGCGTGTAGCGGGACAGGGTGGCAAAGCATTTGAGTTCGATATGCATGGAGATGTCCTTTTGACCTTATATAGCCTGATTCGCCGTTAAACTGAAGCCCGCATGCGCTTATGCAGGGGCTAAGAAAAAGGCCCTTTCGCGAGAAAGGGCCTTTGATTCGAGCGATGAGGCGGATGCGTCGAGCTTAGGCCTTGGCGCCCTGCAACTCTTCCACGGTGAAGTCCCAGCTCACGTTGTGCGGGGCCAGGGGCTCCTTGAAGAAGTCGGGCAGTTGGTCGTCGGCGGCGCTGAAGCCGGCGCGGCGGTTGAACTCGTACTCGTCCTTCAGGATGCTCGTGCCCAGGGCGGCCACGTCGTCGGGCGTGGTCTTCTGGCCGGTGCGAGCGGTGATCATGTCGCAGATGGTCTGCATGCCGTCGGGCGTGTCAAGCACGGCGAAGGCCACGAACAGGCACAGGCCCGAGGCGTCGATGGCCGCCGTGGCGATCTGCAGGGCCTTGGAGGTCTCGACCTGACCGGCCTTGTTGTGGGGGTTCACGTCGCCGCCGCACTTGAGCACGTTCTGACAGACAGCGTAGCCGGCGGTGTGGTCCGCGCCCATCGGGGTGGTGGCGTAGGTTACGCCCACGCCCTTGACCGCGCGCGGGTCATAGGCGGGCAGGGCCTGGCGCTTGACCACGGGCACGCGGGTCACGCCGTAGGCCTCGGCCATGAAGGCCGTGCCGTTGCCGACGATGCGGCCCAGCGGATCCTTGGGATCGGCCACGCGGTTGAGCAGCTCCTGGGCGGCCTTGGCGTCGCCCCAGGGCAACAGGCCGCCGTCCATGGCCACGGCAACGGTGTTGCCCATTTCGATGGTATCCAGGCCGATGTCGTCGCAGATGTGGTCCATCTTGGCGATCTCATCGATTTCCTTGATCATGGAGTTGGGTCCCAGAGCCCAGACGGTCTCGTACTCCAGGCCGGAGGTCAGGTACTTGCCCTTCTCGTCCACGAAGGTCTGCGAGCACTGGATGGCGCAGCCGGTGTGGCAGCCCTCGCGGACCTTGCCGCCGCGCTTCTCCATGAGCTCGGTCATCTTCTCGCCGGATACGTCGGCGGCCCACTGGAAGCGGCCGTCGCGGAAGTTCTTGGTCGGCAGCGCGCCGGCCTCGTTGATCACGTTGACCAGGATGGCCGTACCGTAGCCGGGCAGGCCCTGGCCGGTGACGGCGTGGCCGCGCAGGATCTCGGCCCAGCGCTTGGAGGCCGTCTTGAATGCTTCGTCGTCGGCATAGGTTACGCCCGCGGCGCCGGTATCATCGACAACGATGGCCTTGACCCGCTTGGAGCCCATGACCGCGCCCATGCCGCCGCGTCCGGCGGCGCGCGCCGGGCGGTACTTGGTATCGGTGAACTGGATGGAAGCGCTCTGGCGCAAGGTCTCGCCGGCAGGGCCGATGAGCATGGCCGCGGACTTGTCGCCGAACTGCTTCTGCAGGGCTTCGGCCGTGGCGTAGGTGCGGGTGAAGGTGAACTGGGAGGCGTCGTGGAAGGCGATGCCGTCCTTGGTGATGGCGATTGTGACCAGGGGAGCGTCAGCTTCGGGCTGGTCCTCCAGCACGATGCCGATAATGTCCATCTTGGCCATCTTCTGGGAGAACTGGCCGCCGGAATTGGCTTCCTTGATGCCCAGGGTCAGCGGGGACTTGGCGCCCACCGAAATACGGCCTGAGCTGGCCGCGCGGGTGCCGGACAGAATGCCCGTGGCGATGACCAGCTTGTTTTCCTTGGACAGCGGATGACATGTGGCCGGGACTTCATTGAGCACCAGGCGGGACGTAAGGGCGCGTCCACCAAGGCCCAGGTACGGACCCATGTCTTCCAGGCGATACTCGCGGGTGCGAGTGTTGATACGTAGGATCTTAGGCATTGTTTCGCTCCTTGTATTGTTGGAAGCGTCAAGTGAGCTTCTATTCACGATGTTGGTTTTATAGACACACTAGAATATGCGTGTCAAAGAAAAGTGCCATTGCTATGTCTGTGATGGCATAATTCATTACTATGTCTTTCATGACATAACCGTTACATTGCCGGCATGGCTTCCGGCAGGTCTTTCCCTTGGCCGTGGAGCAGTGTATGGTTAACCAAAAGCTCGGTATCACACAGAAAGAGAGGGAACTCATGCGCGACAGCAATTTTCCGCTTCTGACGCTCCGGGCCGGACAAAACTTCGATCGGCCGTGGCGGGCGCTTTTCCGTCGCGGGGTGGGCATTCGCCTGACGCTGGGCTGCAGCGTGCGCCAAAGCATATGCACCGATCTTGGCGTGGACCCGGAGTACGTGGATCAGCGCATTCGTTCCGTATTCCTGGACAACAGCCCGCTGGACGATATCGACACGCCCAAGCTTTACGAAGGCCAGACGCTCAGCCTGGGCGGCGGCATGCCCGGCTTGGTGGGCATCACCCTGAATCGGGCCAGCCCGTTCTGCCACTTCCGCGGCGAGATCGGCTGGAAGGGCGACAAGGGCTGTACCGCTGAAGGCAGCGAGGGCGAAATCACGCTTAAGCTCTTCAATTTCGTGGCCGAAGACCTGGTGGAGCCGATGCTTGCCCGTGGCGCGATCATGCAGGCCGTGGACGTGGCCGCGCTGCTGCACGAATGCGCGCTGGAAAAGCCGGGGCTCGTGCATCTCGTGCATCACGCCGAGCTGGACGGCCGGGAAATCGCGCCCGCCGATCTCCCCTCGGCCTTGGAAAGCCTGCCCGGACGTGTCATGGTACAGGTGGCATGGCAGAAATAGCGCTGGACAGTCTCAAAGCGGCTTTCATCGAGGCCGCGCAGGCAGCGGGCAGGGAGATCCTGCGCGTGTACGGCACGCAATTCGGGGTGGAATGCAAGGCCGACGATTCGCCGCTGACAGAGGCGGACAAGGCGGCCCACGCGGCCATCAAGGCCGTGCTGACCGAACGATTCCCGGACATCCCCATCCTATCCGAGGAAGGCCGCCACCTGCCCTACAATGTGCGCAGGCACTGGCCGCGCATGTTCGTGGTGGACCCGCTGGACGGCACCAAGGAATTCGTCAAGCGCAACGGCCAGTTCACGGTCAACATCGCCCTGGCGGAGCACCAGCGCCCGGTCCTGGGCATCATCGGCGTGCCCGTGCAGGGCCTGCTCTACTGGGGCGGGCCGGACATCGGCGCGTTCCGCGTGGAGGACGGCCGGGAAACGCCCATCCGCACGCGCAAGCCCGAGCCGGGCCAAGGGCATGTTGTGCTGGAGAGCGTCTCGCACAAGAGCCCGGACATGGATGCGTATCTGGCCACGCTGCACGTGAGGCAGCGCGTTGAGGTTGGCAGCGCGCTCAAGTTCTGCGTTCTGGCCGAAGGCAAGGCGGATTTGTATCCGCGCTTCAACCTGACGTACGAATGGGACACCGCCGCCGGGCATGCGCTCGTGCTGGGCGCGGGTGGGAGTATGACGGGGTTGGACGGGGGGCCGTTCCTCTACAACAAAGAGAACTTGAAGAATCCGGGGTTCGTTGCGCGGGCGTAAGGAGTAAGTGCGTATAGGGCATGTGGCTGCTGAAAAGATTCTAGCATTCTATAGCTTAGTGTGAAAACCTTTTATCTTTTGGTTGATGAGGGTGGCAAGCTCCTGAGAAGATCGCATAAATCTGTGCATCTGGTTATGATTTTCCCAGTGCTACGCCCAATAATCCGGACCAATAAGAACTTCGAAATCAACTTGTATTGGCTTACCCCACTTTTCATAAGCTTCGAGCCTTTTTACTCTTGCTTCCAAGTCATTAATGTTACGTTTGGCTGGTGAATGTTTGGCGCTGCTGTAAATCCATGTTCTCCATTCCTTGTTTCCTTTTGATTGGTTGCAT
The DNA here is from genome assembly GCF_000422545.1 of Desulfocurvibacter africanus subsp. africanus DSM 2603. NCBI lineage: Bacteria > Pseudomonadati > Thermodesulfobacteriota > Desulfovibrionia > Desulfovibrionales > Desulfovibrionaceae > Desulfocurvibacter > Desulfocurvibacter africanus. Next base: position 106,758 of record NZ_AULZ01000016.1, on the reverse strand, counting down.
TTTCCACAAGAGGGAATAAGATTGCATATTTCGGAAATAAAACCTGTAGGCCTTTTATTCATTACAAGGGGGCGTAGATGGTCCCATTCAGTAGAGGCATTCCCGCAGTAAGCACATTGAAATGTTTCAGGGGTCATTCCTAAGATATCCAAAGCCTCTTTTATTTGATCTTCAGACGGTTGGATGACGGGAATAATTGAGTTAATAAATGCATTGGTAATGCTTGAGGATCTCCCTGTGATATTTACGGGGGTAGGCATTCGAAACATAGATTTGTAGACCATTTTGAAGCCTTTGATGACGGGAGAGGGGCTTGTGCCCCTCTCCCGTCGTAGTACTCGTCTTTACTCTACGTTAACCCAAACTTCCTCTTCGCCTCCAACCGCCGCGCATGCAATATCGGCTCGGTATATCCGCTCGGCTGTTCCCTGCCTTTAAAAACCAGATCGCACGCCGCCTGGAACGCCACGCTACCCTCATAATCCTTCGCCATGGGCCGGTACATCGCGTCACCCGCGTTCTGCCCGTCCACGACCTTGGCCATGCGCTTGAGCGTCTCCAGCACCTGCTCTTTCGTGCAGATGCCGTGGTGCAGCCAGTTGGCGATAGCCTGACTCGAAATCCTCAGCGTGGCGCGATCCTCCATGAGGCCCACGTTGGTCAGGTCCGGCACCTTGGAGCAGCCGATGCCCTGCTCGACCCAGCGCACGACGTAGCCCAGGATGGACTGCGCGTTGAGGTCCAGCTCTTCCTGGATGTCTTTGGCCGACGGCCTGTCGCCCTTCATGACCGGCAGGGTCAGCAGGTCATCCAGGCTGCCCCGGCGCTTGCCGGCCAACTCCTTCTGGCGCGCGAACACATCCACCTGATGGTAGTGCGTGGCGTGCAGCGTGGCGGCGGTGGGCGAGGGCACCCAGGCGCAGTTTGCGCCGGACAGCGGGTGGCCGATCTTGACCTCCAGCATCTCGCGCATGCGGTCGGGCTTGGCCCACATGCCCTTGCCGACCTGGGCCTTGCCCGAGAAGCCCGCCTCCAGGCCGACGTCCACGTTCAGGTCCTCGTACGCGGGCATCCACGCCTGGGCCTTCATGTCGTTCTTGCGCACCATGGGCCCGGCCTCCATGTCCGTGTGGATCTCGTCGCCCGTGCGGTCCAGGAAGCCGGTGTTGATGAAGATGATGCGGTCCTTGGCCTGGCGGATGCACTCCTTGAGGTTGACCGAGGTGCGCCGCTCCTCGTCCATGACGCCGATCTTGAGGGTGCCCTTGGCGATGCCCAGGGCCTGCTCCACGCGCGTGAACAGCTCGCAGGCGAAGGCGACCTCCTCGGGGCCGTGCATCTTGGGCCGGACCATGTATATGCTGCCAGCGCGGCTGTTCTTGAGCGGGCCCGTGCCCTTGAGGTCGTGCTGGCCGATGAAGGCCGTGGCCAGCGTGTCGAGCATGTTCTCGGGGATTTCCTTGTTGTCCAGGAGCACGGCTGGCGTGGTCATGAGCAGGCCGACCGTGCGCACGAGCATGAGGCTGCGGCCGTGCAGGGTCAGCGCGGAGCCGTTAGGCGCGGTGTAGGTGCGGTCCGGTTGCAGGGTGCGCGTGACGAACGTGCCGCCCTTCTCGAAGCGCGCCTGCAAATCGCCCCGGAACAGCCCGAGCAGGTTTCGGTAGGCCTGGGCCTTGTCCGCGCCGTCCACCACGGCCACGGAGTCCTCGCAGTCCAGGATGGTGGTCAGCGCGGCTTCCAGCACCACGTCCTTGACCCCGGCCGGATGGTCCTTGCCGATGGTGTCCTTGCGGTCGATGTGCAGCTCGATATGCAACCCGTGGTTCTTGAGCAGGATAAGCGACGGCTCGCTCCCGCCTGCATAACCGGCGAACTGCTCCGACTTCTTTAGGCCCACGCGCTCGCCGCCCTGCAATTCGACAACGAGGCTCTTGCGGCCGCCCGCGTCCTCCAGGCCGTAGCGCACGGCCTGGGCATGGCTGCCCATGGCCAGCGGCGCGGCCGCATCCAGGAACTCGCCTGCGCGGCGCATGACCTGCTTGCCGCGCTCGGGATCATAGCCGCGCTTGGTGGCCGCGCCTTCCTGCGGGATGACGTCCGTGCCGTACAGCGCGTCGTACAGGCTGCCCCAGCGTGAGTTGGCCGCGTTGAGGGCGTAGCGTTCGTTGGTGATGGGCACCACGAGCTGCGGCCCGGCAATGCGGGCGATCTCGTCGTCAACGTTGGCGGTCGTGATGCTGAAGTTGTCGCCCTCGGGCAGCAGGTAGCCGATGTCCAGGAGGAAGCGCTTGTAGGCCGCGTGGTCGTGGGCCTTGTGCTCCTTGTGCCAGGCGTCGATCTTGTCCTGCAACACCTGCCGCTTATCCAGCAACTCCTTGTTGCGCGGTCCCATGTCGACGACGATTTGCTCCAGGGCGCTCCAGAACGCCTCCGCCGAGATGCCGGTTCCCGGAGCGATTGCGGCGATGGTGTCGTATAGCGGCTTGGAAACCGCGAGCCTGCCTGCCTGCACTCTCTGGCTCATGCATGACCTCCTGACTGTGGCCGAGCGCCACGTTGGGGGATTTCTAGTACGACCAAGTCCCATGAATGACTCAAACTTGTGCAGGAGGCAAGCCTTTCAGGATTGCGCACGGGTTGGCAAGAAAGAGGAGAATCGGGAAGGGCCTAGACCTCCCCAACCCTTCCAAGCCGGCCAACACCAATTCCGAGCAGAACGTGTGCCGGTTGTCATGGAAGCGGCAGTCGTTAACGTCCTTTCTTCACGGTTGGTTCCGCGCTCAAGGTGTCGAGAACCTCAAGCAGACGCTTTTTACGTAAATGTTCTGATCGCAATCTGGCCAGATACTGTTCCCAGTCGGCTTCTCTCTTCTCCCGGAGCATGACCTTGGCTGCTTTTCGCAGATAGCTCGCCGCTTCATGATAGGCGCTCGGTTTGGTCCTGGCTATCTCCCGTTCCGCCAGGGTCTTCCATATGCTCACGGCCTGATCCGGGGCGTATGAGGCCACGGCCGTGGCCACGTCTTCGTCCAGGGTGCTGTACCCGAAGAAAGGCCTCTGTGGGCGGCGGTCGTACCAACGCAACACTTCCTCAGGGTTCTTTTCATGGATGGCGATCTCGATCAGAATGGAAAAATTGGGCAAGGTGTCCCTTTGTTCGAGCTGTGGGGTGTCCTTGTCTGGGGCCGGCAAAGGCCATTCCGGTTGTTTCCAGGGTTGCTGGCCACCGGCGAGGTATTCCAGGAGGGTGCGGCGGACTATCGTCCATATATCAAGCCGCTGGGCCGCTTTCTTACAGTTTTCAAAATCCTGAACTGAAGGACTCCGAACGAACTCCTCTACATGCAGAATCGCCACGGCTGGCCAATCTTGTTGGCGGATCCTGACAACCAGTAGCGCATCCCTGAGTTGGGAAGCAGTTCCCAGACGATCCTTATGCGTGGCCTGAACGCCTTTATGAATCCAACGCTCCGCATCCGCAAAGCGCTCCAAGGCAATCAGGCGCGTGACCAGGCGGACATAGCTGTCCGTCTTCTCGGCTTCAGCCTCGCACAGAGGGAGGATCTCCCGCTGCCTGCCGGCCTGTTCCAGGGCGTGTATGGTCCAGTTGGTGAGCTGGTCCCGCCAGTAGGCGCTCCCGAACTCGCTCTTGCGGAATTTCTCGGTGGCCAGGCGTTTGAGAAGGGCGTCGGCCACGATATTCCAGGCGGCGCTTGCGTGCTTTTCCCCCAGGTAGTCGGCAAGCGCGGCGCAAAGGTCGAACGGATCGTCGAGTACGGCATCCAAGGCCCACAAAAGCCTTTCGGCTTCCGGCAGAGAGGAGGCCGAAAGGGCGCGCGGAAGCACGGCGATGCTACTGGAGACCTCCATGGCCGTTTCGCCTTCGTCCTCGCTCGTTTCAACCTGGTTAGTGCCGCTTTCGATGATCTCCTTGCCGAGGTCAAGCACCGCGTCGGCATGGCCGGCGGTAAGCAAGGTTTCCAGTCTGTCGCGGATGCCGGAGTAGTCAGGCGTGTAGCCCTCGCCGCCCCAGCGGTCTTGCCACCCAGGTTCACTGCTGGCTTCGCGGATTTCCTCGCGCAAACGCGCCGTGAGCGCGGCGACATCTCCGGCGCGCAACTGGACAGTGTCCTGGAGTTCAGACGCTACTTCGGGATATTTTTCCACGAACCCCAGGATCATTTTGACGAGGTCCGCCTTCGTCATTTCGCTGAGCAACGTATCCACCTGGGCCAAGACATCCCTGGACAGCGCCGGCCCGCATGCGTCGGCGTCATCTTCGTCATCGCCATCAATATCGTCGTCGGATTTCCAGGCCAAAGGCTCGTCCCGCGGGTCCGCCTTGGGGATCGGTCTGTCCTGACCAACTCGGGCCAAGTATTCCAGCACTGTGGCTACGCCATGCTTGCAATCCAATTCGTATGGGCAGGTACATTGGGATTTGAGGATTCCCTCCGCATCCATGCGAACCTGGACCGCGTACCGCTCGGAACCGATGACGGAGGCGATGAGGCCGCCATCAGCGGTTACGGCCAGAGCCTTAACCCTGCCCTTGCGTTGGTAATCTCGACCTCGGCCAGCGATCTTGCTCCCTGCCCAGGTGACGAGATCGTCCCAGGACAGGGATTCGAAGTGCCGTGGAAGCGTCGGCTTGTCGGGCATGGCGCTCTGCCTTGTTAATGTCACCTGCCCCGGCAAAGCCGGGATTCAAGGGGGAAAGGTCAAAATGCTGCATATTATGCACGAGACAGTACCTGAAGCAAGAGTTGGTGGTGGCTTTGTAACCATTTTATTTTAACAGGTTATGTGAAAAACATAGGCAATCCACCAAGGGCAGCAGACCCTTGGAACCCGCTTTTTGTGCAGGATCATATCAGGAGGGATTGCTTCGAGAATATCGGCGGGATCATCAAGGCAGCATACGGGGGGCCAGGGGCGCGTCCGCCCCTGGCGGGAGGAGTTTGAGGAGGGCTGCGCCCTCCTCAAGCCTTTGGTTATAATCTTACGCGGCCACAACGTCGCGCGACTGGTAGAACTCCAGCCTGGGCGCGGCCGGGATGGCTCCGGCTTCGGCGAGCTTGGCGTAGAACGCGCGCAGTCCTTCCTGCTCCTCGGGGCCGAGGTCGTAGACAAGGCCGCGAAAGTAGGAGCGCAGGCTGGGCGCGTCGAGGATGCCCTGGGCTTCGCCCAGGAGCGCGTAGTCGGGCAGGCGGGCCGCGCCGTGGGCCTTGGCGGCCAGCAGAGTTCGCACGGCCCGGTCCATGCGCGGGCCGAGTTGCGCGGCGGCCTCGCGGCGCACGATCCAGACGCCGAAGATGAAGGGCAGGCCGGTCCAGGCGTTCCACTCGCTGCCCAGGTCCAGGGCGTAGGGGTAGTCTGGCAGGCGGCGCAGGCGCAGCGCCTCGTCGCCGATGGCCAGGAAGGCTTGCGGCGGCTCGCCGGCGGCCAAGCGGCTCCGGATGTCGCCGGTTTCGAAGTCCGGGCGCAGGCCGAAGCGCGTGGCCAGCATGAGGCGCAGCAGCGCGGCCGAGGTGTGCGTCTGGGCGCTGACCAGGATCTTCGAGGCGCGGTCCAGGGGCACGCGCGACAGGAGCAGCACGGACTGCACCGGGCCGCAACTGCCGATGGCCAAGTCGGGCACGAGCAGGTAGCGCTCGGGCCTGCGGGCGTACTCGATGGACGAGCAGGCTGACAGGTCCAGGCCGCCGGCCTCCATGATCGTGTTGAGCTTTGCTGGCGGGCCGGACTCGACCACGAAGTCGTTGTCCACGGCCCTGGTCTCCAGCGGATGGTAGATGGGCAGGACGTTTAGGTAGCCGATGCGCCCCAGGCGCACGGGCGCGGGAGTTTCGCGTCTGATCACGCGACCTCCGTGGCTCGGGCCGAGGGTTCCGGGGCCTGCGAGTAGTCCATGCGCCGCCGCCTGGGCGCGAAGCCCGCGTCCTCGATGAGCTTGCGAATCTCGTCCTCGCCCATGAGGAAACTCACTCCGGCCGCGGCGACCACGTTCTCCTCGATCATGGTCGAGCCGAAGTCGTTGGCGCCGTGGAACAGGGCAAGCTGGGCGATCTTGGGACCCATGGTCACCCAGGACACCTGCAGGTTGGCGAAGTTGTCCAGCACCAGCCGCGACAGGGCCAGGAAGCGCAGGTAGACCGGCGCGGCCTGCTTCTCGCGCACCGTGGCGGCCAGGGCCGTGTTGTCCGGCTGGAAGGTCCAGGGGATGAAGGCCGTGAAGCCGCCTGTGCGGTCCTGCGCGTCGCGCAAGGCAAGCAGGTGCTCGATGCGCTCCTCGTCCGTCTCCAGGTGGCCGAACATCATGGTCGCGCTGGTGCGCAGGCCCTGGTTGTGGGCTTCTTCCATGACCGCCAGCCACTGTCCAGCCGGGCACTTGTTGGGCGAGGCCTCCCGGCGCACGCGGTCCACGAGTATCTCGGCCCCGCCGCCGGGGATGGAGTCCAGGCCCGCGCGCTTCAGCCGGGCGATGACCTCGGCCGTGGACAGACCGGACAGCCCGGCGAAGTGCACGATCTCGGGCGGTGAGAAGGCGTGCACGTGGATGGGATGGTTGCCCTTGATGAAGCGCAGCATGTCCTCGTACCAGGACAAGGGCAAGTTCGGATGGTGACCGCCCTGCAGCAGGATCTGCGTGCCGCCCAGGGCCAGGGTCTCGTCGATCTTGCGGCCCAGCTCCTCGAAGGGCAGCACGAAACCCTCGGGCTGGCCCGGAGCGCGAAAGTACGCGCAGAACTTGCAGCCGCACACGCACACATTGGTGTAGTTGATGTTGCGGTCCACCACGTAGGTCACGATGTCGGCCGGGGCCTTGCGCAGGCGCAGGGCGTGCGCGGCGTGGGCCAGGTCGTGCTGCGGGGCCTCGCGCCACAGGCGCAGGGCCTCGGTTTTGTCCAGGCGTCCGCCGTCCACGGCGCGGGACAGGATATCGGATGTCTCGGCTAGCTGGCGCATGCGGCCTCCTGGGATGCCGGGCCTAGCAGTGCGGATGGCTCGGACAGTTCGTTGAACAGGGAATCGCGTTCCACAGGCGTAAAGCCGCAATGGCGGATCATGGCCATCAGTTCGGTCTTGGTCAGGGCCGCCTCGGACTTGGCCCCGGCCATGTGTCCGATCTTCTCCTCGACCACCGTGCCGTCCAGATCGTCGGCCCCGTAGTAGAGCGCGGCCTGGGCCTGCTTGACGCCGAGCATGACCCAGTAGGCCTTGATGTGCCGGATGTTGTCGAGCATGAGCCGGCTCACGGCGATGGTGCGCAGCTCCTCCAGGCCGGTCAGGGGCGTGATGCCCGTCAGCCGGCTGTTCTCGGTCTGGAAGGGCAGGGGGATGAAGCAGGTGAAGCCACCGGTCTCGTCCTGCAGGCGGCGCAGGGCATCCAGGTGCTCCATCCTGTGGCGGCGCGTCTCCAGATGGCCGAAGAGCATGGTGCAGTTAGTGCGCAGGCCCATGGAATGCGCCAGACGGTGGATGTCCAGCCATTCCTCGGCAGTGAGCTTGTGCGGGCAGATGCGCGTGCGCACCTCGGGATCAAAGATCTCGGCCCCGCCGCCGGGCATCATGACCAGTCCGACGTTCTTGAGTCTGGCCAGCACCTCGCGCGGGGTGATGGATTCCAGCCTGGCGAAGTGGGCGATCTCCACGGCCGTGAAGCACTTGAGCAGGGCCTTGGGTCGCAGTCGTTTCACGCGCGCGAGCAGCTCCTCGAAGAAAGCCAGCGGCAGGCTCGGGTGGCAGCCGCCAACGACATGGATTTCGGCCGTGTCCTCGGGCGTGGCGCGCACCTTGGCCTCGGCCTCTTCCAGGCTAAGGGCGAAGGCCCCGTCCTCGCCGCGCTCGCGGCGGTAGGCGCAGAAAAGACAGCCGTTCACGCAGATGTTCGTGTAGTTCAAGTGGCGGTTGACCACGAAATAGGTCTTGTCGCCGTGCAGCCGCGTGCGCGCGTGATGGGCCAGCGCGCCCAGGGCCGTGACGTCCGGGCAGGCGAAGAGCCGCTCGCCGTCCTCGATGCTCAAGCGTTCGCCGCCCAGAACCCTGGCGGCGACATCGGCTAGGCCCAGGCGATCGTAACGGGCGTGCATGGTGGCTAAATCGGTCATGATTACTCCGTGCTGCCTGCGCACAACCCGTGGCGCAGAACGTCCACAAGCTGGTCGAGGCGGCGTGCAAGGGTCTCGGGATCGGCGCGGTGCAGGCCGCAGGCCGCGTCCATGTGCTCCACGGCATAGGCCTGGAGGAAACGGTCCATGGCCGCGTCCAGGAAGAACACGGCCCAGTCGGGGTCCAGGCCGGGCCGCAGCTCGCCGCGCTCCAGGCCGTCGGTCACCAGCCGGCGCAGGTACTTGCCAGACTGGGCGCGAGCCTCGGCCAGCAGAGGGCTGCGCATGGGGAAGTCCTCCTGGAAGACCACGCGCAGATAGAGTCGGTACAGGCGCGGGTGGGCGTCGATGAAGCGCACGCCGGCCAGCAGGCTGGCGCGTATGCGGTTGCAGAAGTCCAGGTCGCCGGAACCGTCGCGTACCTGACGCAGGGACGCGGCGAACTCGGCGGCGGCGTGGCCGAAGGCGAAGCGAAACAGGGCCTGTTTGCTGCCGAAATACTTGAAGATGGAGCCCTTGGCGATGCCCAGCCTGGCCACCATGCGGTTCACGCTGGCAGCCTCGAAGCCGCGCTCGCTGAACTCCTCCACGGCGGCCTCGATGACGCGCTCGCGCTTGGCCGGCTCCAGGTTGCCGAAGGTTTTGCTCGGCTCGCGGCCGTCGATCATCTCCGCGACGATGCTCGGCTCGTCGCTCTCGGTTCGCTCGGCGGCGGATGGGCAAGGCGGCTTGTGCTGCGTCGACATGTTCGATTGCTCGGCTGTTGCTGCATGCAGTAACTGGAGAGGGGCGCTACCCCTCTCCAGACCTCTCCCCGCCAGGGGCGGACGCGCCCCTGGACCCGCGATGTTTGGGTCAGGTAAAAAGGTCTGGTGACCAGGTGGTCATCAGGGTATAGGCAGGCCGAGAGAGGCTGTCAATGACCGGGTGGTCATCTGGTAAAGAGTAAGCCATTCAGGTAGGATATGATGCGAGCACTAAGTCTGGGCATCTCGCCTTGCCCTAACGATACGTACATTTTCGAGGCCCTGGTCCATGGCCGCATCGACATGGGCGGGAGCACGTTCGACACTTGCCTGGAGGACGTGGAGACGCTTAACGCCAGGGCCGGGCGGGGCGAATACGACGTGGTCAAGATCAGCGTGGCCGCTGCCGTGCGCTTCCTGGACAAGTACGCCCTGCTGCCCTGCGGCGGCGCGCTGGGCCGGGGCTGCGGGCCGCTGCTCGTGGCGCGTCCGGGCGTGCGGCTGGAGGACATCGCCGACGCGCCTGTGGCCATTCCGGGCAGGCTGACCACGGCCCACCTGCTGCTGGAGCTGACCGGTCTGCACCACGGCCCGCGCCCCGTGCTGCGTTACGACGAGGTCATCCCGGCCGTGGCGGAAGGCAAGGTCGCTGCCGGCGTGGTCATCCACGAGGGCCGCTTCACTTACGAAGCGCATGGCTTGCGCAAGCTTCTCGACCTTGGCGAATGGTGGGAGCGCGATACGGGCCTGCCCATTCCGCTGGGAGCCATCGCCGTGCGCCGCAGCCTTGGGCCGGATATTGCGCGGCAGGTGGCCGAGGTCATCCGCGCCAGCCTGATCCACGCCCGCCTGCACCCCGAGGACGCTTGGCCCTGGATCACGTCCCACGCGCAGGAACTCTCGCCCGAGGTCATCCGCGCGCACATCGAGATGTTCGTGACCGACTTTTCGCTGGATTTGCGGGAAGAGGGCCAGGCGGCTGTGATGCGGTTGCTGGAAGCGGCGGCGCAGGTGGAGGGAATGAGATTGCCTGAGGCCGACATGTTTAGCGGTGTATAAACAGCCAATACATAATCGGGCAGCCCGCCTTTGAGGGATTAGAGCATTTTGCTTTTGAAAATGCTCTGCAAGCCATGCGTCGGCATGGCTTGCCGCCGCGTAGGCGTAGGCGCAATTCACTTGCGCCATCAACGCCGGAGCGGGCGTCTTAAAAGCAATCTGCTCTAAAATAGCCTGGATTGCTTTTTTTAGCTTTTATCCACAATGATTAGCTTTTGTTCAATAACAGCAGCAGGCATTATGAGTTTCAAGTTGTCAGTCAATGTTTTACCTGCCTCGTACAAGCTCTCCAGTGGCATGGCAGGCAAGCTTTCCAATATGAACCATATGTTACGAGTTTCAGAGCAAATGCGTGTTCTTACACATTGCCGCCAGTTCCAACGACGGCAAGTTACGCCGACATCATCGCGCCAAATGACTTCTCCTTTAGCAGGAGACTCATATGCTGCTTCACCATTTTTCATTATGTCGAAGCTCTCCGTGCCATCAGCAATGGTCAGCCTTGGCATCCCTACATAGGCAGCTATATTTTCTCCTCCCACAGGAATGGCATAGCGAATACTTACTGCATTATAGAGATTGACGATCGGGTCTATGCTCGGGAGACAGCCATCTTTCAATACGCGCTTTCTCAAAGCGGCTGCTGAGCAAGAAGTCCGATTCGGTTTCGCTCCAAACCGCTTGAAAGCTTCAGCCCACTCCTCCATATGCTTCTCAGCCCAAGGGACATCATCCTCCAGGACAGATCTACACGCATTCTCCAACACTTCTCGTGCAATGTCTGGGTTCCCAATTTCTGAACCCTCCACTGTAACATTCAGGCATTTGAATTCAGGTGCGATTTTATATATCGCAGGGTCAATTGATGGAAGAACGGAAACCATCAGATAATCCTCTTAGTGACTCATCGTTCTCACGTTACATGAGAACTGCCTGAAATTTGGGACGAAAACGGCCAAGGGATGACGAATTTGGCCGACATTGAGGGGGCGGCGCCCTCCTCAATATTCGCCTATGGCCTTTCCCTCTTCTTCCTCACGATGCGATCAGCACGATCGCTCCCAGCGCCGCGCCCACGCCGCCCCATTGCCGTAACGACAGCCGCTCTTTCAGCAGCAGGCAGGCCAGCATGATGGTCACGCCAGGGTAGAGCGAGCAGAGCACGGCCGCGATGTCCAACCGCCCGAGGTGGGCGGCCATGGCGAACAGGGCGTTGCCCGTGGTGTCCAGCAGGCCGCAGATGGCGATGAGCACCATCTGTCGCTGGGACTGCGCCCGGATTCCGCCCCGCGTGAGCAGGACCAACCCGAACATGCTGATGGACGCACCCCTGGCGCAGAGCAGCGTCCACAGGAAGCCCTCGCCGCCGGCCGCGTCGATGCAGATGAAGAACAGACCAAACCCGGCTCCGGCCAGCAGGGCCATGAGCAGTTCGCGGCTGCTGGAGAGTTGCCTTTTGGTCATGCCGCCGGACGAGGACAGCAGCCAGACCGCGGCCATGGCAAGGGGGAAGCCCAACAACGTGCTGGCAGCTGGCAGGCCCTGGGTGAGCATGGCGAAAAGCGTGGGCAGCAGGGCTGCGAGCACGGCCGATGTGGGCGCGATGACGCCCATGCGGCCCTTGGACAGCCCGGTGTAGAGCCCCATGAGGCCCATGGCCCCGCACAGCCCGGCCATGGCGCCGAACAGGAGCGATCCTGCGGCGGCCATGGGCGCGCCCAGCAGCAGGACGAGGGCGAGCAGGAATATCGCTCCCACGGTCTGCGACAGGAAGGCCACGGTTATCACGCCCGCGCCACGCGTGGCGTATCCGCCGCTGAAATCGCTAGCCCCCCAGCTCAGGGCCGAGCACAGTCCGTAAGTCATCGCCAATGCATCCGTGGCGGCCATGGAGTTCTCCTGTATCGCATCAAGCACCGGGTGCGGCGCATCTTGTAAGCCAAACCGAACATAATAAGCTTTGCCTGCCGGGGCGAACGCTTCCCTCGCGCCTTTTGCGGCGTGGCTTGATCTAAAACCAGCAAGGCAAAAAGATGACGTGGACAGCCGTTCGGCTGAGCGCACCGCCATGGAGCTTCCAACTATCAGAGGTGGCTTGCGTCGTGAAATGAATACTTTTCAGATTGCATTAGCCAAGCTAATACAAATTTCATGTTCGACTACAGACTGCTGGAAGCCTTCGCGTGCGTGATCCAGGAAGGCGGCTTCGAACGGGCCGCCCGTGCCCTGCACATCACGCAGTCCGCCGTGTCCCAGCGCATCCGCCAATTAGAGGAGGCAGTTGGTCAGGTGCTGCTCACGCGCACCAAGCCGCCCGCGCCTACCGAGGCGGGTCGGCGAATGCTCAAGCACTGCCTCCAAGTGCGGCTGCTGGAGGAGGATCTGCGGGACAACCTGGGGCCGGGGGGCGGTGAGGACCATGTTTCCCTGGCCATCGGGGTGAACGCGGACAGCCTGGCCTTGTGGTTCCTGGACGCGGTGAGGCCATTTCTGCTGGCCGAGCCGGTTGTGCTGGATCTGCGCACCCTGGACCAGGAAGAGACTTTGCTCCTGCTGCGCGACGGCGAAGTGGCTGGCTGCATCAGCGCCGAGGCCCGCACCGTGCAGGGCTGCCGCGCGGAGCGGCTGGGCAGCATGGACTACCGGCTGACGGCCTCGCCGGGCTTCGCGGCGCGCTGGTTTCCTGAAGGCCTGAGTTTGGAGAACGTGAGCCGAGCGCCCATACTCGTGTTCAACCGCAGCGACACGCTGCATGTGAAGCTGTGCCGCCAAGCCCTGGGTGCGACTCCCGAAACGTTCGCGGCCTTCTATCTGCCCTCAACCGAACGCTTTCCCTGGGCCATTGCCGAGGGCCTTGCCTGCGGCATGCTCCCGGAGCAGCAGTCAACGCCGCTGCTGGCTGACGGCAGCATCGTGGACCTGGCTCCGGGCCATGTCCTGCGCGTGGATCTCTATTGGCACGCCTGGAACATCAACTCGGAGCTGCTGGGCAAACTCGGCCGCTGCCTGGCGGCCAGGGCTCGGGAGTTGTTGGGACCCTAGGGCGCAATGCCTTCCATGACCAAAGCCGCAAGTCCGGTCGCCGTGGTTTGTTCAAACCAAAATAAGCGACGTTGAATCTGCTTGGATACGCAGATCGATAGCATTACGGTCGAGCTGTTTTTACATTATTAGGTAAAAGAATGCTGCTTCATTGCGTTATGCCCTGTGGAGATAACAATGCTGAGCAGCCAGGCCGCTATCTCCCTACCTTTCTCAAATCAGACCCTGCCTAGTATTCAGATGTCGCTGCTATGCTTTGACATCTTCAATGCATCCATGATTGAATGAATAAACAATTTGCCTGGATGAAGGCAGTATGGATTACCCACTCCTATGGATATATTAAGGCGTTCAGCTTGATTGCATGCATGGATATAAATAAGCGGTTCGTGTGAGGCAAACCTTGTGTGATTGCTTGTTGTATGTCCTTGGGTTTATAGCTTTAGCCATATTTTGTTATTAGTATAGCACATGAAGCAAATTGCCATCTCTTTCCTGTTTGTCCTCAGCATCTGCTGGGGTTTGCTGGCTTACCAGCGTGTGCCGCCACTGGAAAGGATCGAGCGGATCGCCCTGGATTGGCAGACGAGTTGGTTGCGCTGGGAAGCAAGTGGGGAGAGGCCTATCCTGATTGCCATCGGCGAGCGAAGTCTGGCTCTGCTTGGCCAATGGCCCTGGCCGAGATCCCGGCATGCCCGGCTGGTTGAACGGCTTGCCTCGGCGCGTATCGTGGCTTTCGACATTCTCTTCTCTGAAAAAGGCCAGGGTGATCTCGAATTCGCAAATGCCATGAGAAGTCATGGTCGGGTGATACTTGCCAGCCACGCCATGCGGACTCCGGCGCAGGGCCTCCCGCGCCTCGTTCCGCCGGTGGTGGAGCTCCTGGATGCCTGCCGCGATATCGGGCTGACCAATGTGGGCGCGGACATCGACGGCACCCTGCGCTTCCTGTGGCCCATTCTGGCGACCGAGGATGGCGCGTTTCAGTCGCTGCCCATTGCCGTGGGTCAGGCCTCCTGCGGCAAGGCGGAGCTCATGGCCTCTTCAGCTGCCGGCAGCTATTCAATGCGCCTGTGCGGCAACCAGTTTATCGCCGACAAGGAAAACAGGGTTTGGCTGGATCTCGTTCCAGAAGACTACGACAGCTACGAATATGTTGACGTGCTGGCCGGACGTGTTCCCGAGGCGACCTTCCAGGATCGGGTGATCTTCGTCGGCATGACCGCCGCCGGTCTGGGGGACGTGTATGCTCTCCCGCATAGGTCCGGCAGCCAGATGGTCCCTGGCGTCATCTACAATATCGAGGCCTACCAGGCGCTCAGATCAGGCCTGACGCTCATGCGTGCAAGCCCTTTGACCGAGGCCGCGTTGGCCATGCTCCTTGCGCTGGTCGGAGGCCTGCTCGCCCTGTTGCTTCCACCGGGCAGGTCAATCCTCTTGGCGCTGGGCCTCGTCCTGCTGCTCGGGCTGGGAGCCGTCGTGTCCCTGCACGGCCGGCTTTGGCTGGGCATCGTGGGCCCCGAGTTGGCTCTCGGCGGCACGTACATGGGGTTACTCGCCGCACGAAGCATGCGCATGCACTCGCTCAACCGCGTGCACCGCTTCTCTCTCAGGCACATTCACGACCTGCTCGGCAGCTCGCTCTGCAAGGATTTCGATACGTACCTGCGGGATAACTGGGATGCTTTGGGCGGCAGGCTCGGAATGGTCCTGCTGCATACCAATCTGCCCGAGGCCGAGTTGCCCAAGCAGCTCCAAGCCAAGGCCAGCCCGAATTCGATTACCGTTTTTTCATGCGGATACGAGGGGCAGAAGCACATCATGCTCATCCCCCTGGCGGATGGCGAGGCGACGGGCTGCTACTGCGTAGTCGGCTGGAGGAAACGCTGCGAGCTGCAGATATCGTACGCCATCGGCACGACGATGCTCTCCTGGCACTGGTATTTCACCATGCTGGAGCACGCGGAACGTCTAAACGAAAACCTCGTCGGGACGATAAGAGCTATATGCAGCGCCTTGGACGTCAGGGACGTCATCAGTGGCAAGCATTCCGAGCGTGTCTCCGCAGGCGTAGGCAAATTCCTGGAGCGTCTGCAAATGGACCGGCAAACGCGCATGGACATCCATTTCGGGGCGCTCATTCACGACATAGGCAAGATCGGCATTCCAGACAACATTCTGAACAAGACGGGCAGCCTTTCACCCGAGGAATTCGAAGCCATCAAGCAGCATCCGCTCATCGGAAGCCAGATACTCGCCTCGGTGCCGCTTCCCCAGACAGTCGTCCGGGGCATGCTCGAACACCACGAGCGGTATGACGGCAAAGGCTACCCGCATGGGCTCAAGGGCGAGGAGATCAGCCTTGCCGCCCGTGTCATAGCCGTCGTGGATGTATTTGACGCTTTGAGCAATGACCGGCCCTACCGCAAGGCCATGTCCAAAACGGAAGCCATTGAAGTCCTTGAGGGAGCGCGCGGGACCCAGCTCGATCCCGAACTCGTCGACATCTTCGTTAGCATCCTTCGGGAAGAAGGATAAGGAGGATATGCACATGGCACGATACATCCTGGTACTACTCATTGCCCTCGTCGCAGGTTTGCCGCACACGGCTCTTGCGCAGGACTTGGGCATCAAGGCCAAGACAGGGACCGTGCGGATCTCGAATCCCGCTGGCAAGTCGGACATGGCCACGCTCTCGCCTGGGAGCACGATATCCGTGTTCGGGAACAGCCGCATCGAACTCACCGAGGAGGGCCGCGAGCTGCATGTCACGGCCGAAGAAGAAACGGAGTTGAAGTACCTGGGCATTCAGGATGACGTTCTCCGCTTCGATGTCCCCAAGGGTAAGGTGGACTTCAGCATAAAGCCTGGCAACAAACTCGATGTCGTCACGCCCCACATGGTCGCTTCCGTGAGAGGCACCGCCTTCACCGTCGAGGTCAGCCAGAAGCTTTCCAGGCTTGGCGTCAGGTCCGGAAGCGTCGAGGTCAGCGACCGCAGCGGTGGGCGAACCACGGTTAACAAGGGAGAGGCTGTTCAGAGCACTCCCAAGGGCCTTTCCCAGAAGGAGGCCGTCAAGGCGGCGCCAGTAGCGACCAAAGCTAGCGTCACGAAGGAAAACAAGCGCGAGCGTTCGTTCAACTTCGGGGTTGGCAGAAACAGCGGCCTTAATGGGGGCCTGGGAGTCACGAAGGGTGCTGCTGGTGGTAAGGGCGGCGAAAAGGGCGACCGCGGTGGAAATCGCGGTGGTAACAACAGCGGCAACAGTGGCAACAACGGCAACAGCGGCAACAGCGGCAACAGTGGCAACAACGGCAACAACGGCAACAACGGCAACAACGGCAACAGTGGCAACAGTGGCAATGGCGGTGGGCAAGGCACGGGCCATGGCCAGGGGCAGGGTGGCGGTAAGGACCACAAGTAGCCAACCGCATCTCGCCATTGAGCCTACGTCTGCCTAACCTTGACGCCACGGTCCAGTCGGACCGTGGCCCGATCTCAGTATTGGAAGATCCGATTATGGATGCAAGTCGATGAAAATATAGCCTGTAAAGGGCTGGGCTGCCAGGGTTGCCCGATGGGTGCGGAGCCGGCAGGCCTTGAGTGTTTACAAGGAGGGTCGCCAGGGGCGCGCCCCTGGCAATGTAGGTCCGGGAGGGCGGAGCCCTCCCGGTTCGGCTTTATAGTATCTGGCTGAGGAAGAGCTTGGTGCGCTCGTGCTCGGGATTGACGAAGAAGTGCTCGGGAGTGCCGGTTTCTATGATCTCGCCATGGTCCATGAAGATGACCCGATCGGCCACTTCGCGGGCGAAGCCCATCTCGTGCGTGACCACGACCATGGTCATGCCCGAGCGGGCCAAAACCTTCATGACGTCCAGCACTTCGCCGATCATCTCCGGGTCGAGGGCCGAAGTAGGCTCGTCGAAGAGCATGATCTTGGGATTCATGGCCAGGGCGCGGGCGATGGCCACGCGCTGCTGCTGGCCGCCCGAGAGCTTGCGCGGATAGACCGAAGCCTTCTCCTTGATACCCACGCGATCGAGCAGTTCCATGGCCTTGGCCTCGGCCTGTTCGCGCGGAATGTTTTTTAGCTTCATGGGGGCCATGGTCAGGTTTTCGAGCACGGTCTTGTGCGGGAAGAGGTTGAAGCTCTGAAAGACCATGCCCAGTTCCTGGCGCACGAGGTTGATGTCGACTTCCGGCGAGCAGATGTTCTGGCCGTCCACGACGATCTGGCCCGCGTCGACTTCCTCCAGACGATTGATGGCCCGCAGCAGGGTGGACTTGCCCGATCCGCTGGGACCGATGATGACCACTTTCTCGCCCTTGCGCACGTCCAGGGATACGTTCCGCAAGGCTTGGAGCTGGCCGAAGAACTTGCGTACGTCGCGAATGCTGATGATCGGCTCGGCCTTAGTCATAGGAGAGCCTCCGTTCCATGTGGGCCACGCCGCGAGAAAGCAGCAGCGTGATGACCAGGTAGATGAGCGCGATCAGGGTATAGGTCTCGAAATAGTAGAACGTCTCGCTGGCGAACTCACGGCCCCGGCGCAGCATGTCCGTGACTGCCAGGATGGACACCAGGGAAGTGTCCTTCAGCAGCATGATGAATTCGTTGCCCACGGGAGGCAGGATGGTCCGCCAGGCCTGGGGCAGGATGACCAGAAACATGGTCTGCCGCTTGGAGAAACCCAGGGAACGCGCCGCTTCGGTCTGGCCTTTGTCGATGGACTGGATGCCGGCCCTGAATATCTCGCCCATGTACGCGCCGTAGCAGACGCTCATGGCCAGAACGGCGGCCACCATGTCCGGCACCTGCAGGTAGCGGCCCAGGGCGTAATAGACATAGAAGAGCTGCACCAGCAGCGGGATGCCGCGGACTACCTCCACGTAGGTGGAGGCCACGACATTGACGATCCTGTTGCCGGAAACGCGTCCCAGCCCGGTGAGCAGACCCAGGAGCAGGGCGAAGAAGATGGAGGCGGTGGTGACCTGAAATGTCACCAGGATGCCGTCCGGGAGGAACTTCAGGATGCGCCAGTACGGGTCGGGCCGGGAGTAGACGAGATACAGGATTGCGGCCAGCGCGCCGACGAAGGACAGTGTCCACGCGTTGAGCAAGCCGCTGTATCTCGGGTGCTTGATGGCCGAGCCCTCGGTGATCTCGAATTGCATTCTGTCTTCAGGCATGGCTGTAAAGTAGGGTTACCGGTGGAGGAAAACAAAGCCGGGACCTCGGAAACCCGGGGTCCCGGCTCGATGCATCATGCTCAGTCCAAATGCATTCCAAAATCCTACTTGGCGCTGAACCATTTCTTCACGATGGCGTCGTAGGTGCCGTCGGCCTTGATCTTGGCCAGGCCCTTATTGACCAGGGCGACGTTTTCCTCGCCCTTCTTGTTCTTGGGGAAAGCGAAGCCGTAGTATTCCTTCTCCTCGGAGGGCAGGATGAAGGCGATTTCCAGCTTGTCGGAGTACTCGGGCTGCAGCAGCGCGTAGTTGGCGGCCACGGGGTCGTCGCAGGACACGGCGTTGATGCGGCCGCTGTAGAGGTCCTCGATGGCCAGGCCCACTTCGTCGTAGGTCTTGGCGGTCACACCCTTGAGGGCCTTGGCGGCGAAGTAACCGGTGGTGCCGATCTGGGCGCCCACGGTCTTGCCGGTCAGGTCGGCGGCGGACTTGATGCCCGAGCCCTTCTGCACGATCACGGCCTGCTTGACCTCGAAGTAGGGTTCGGAGAAGAGCATCGTTTCTTTGCGCTCGTCGGTGATGGACACGGAGGAGCTGACCATGTCGTACTTGCCCGCGATCAGGCCGGCGAAGATGCCGTCCCAGGCCACGTTCTTAATGACGGGATTGAAGCCGGCGGCCTTGCCGATGGCCTGCAGCAGGTCGGGAGCGAAACCAACGACCTGCTTGTTGGAATCAAGCATCTCCATGGGCGGCCAAGTGGCGTCGCTGGCGATGACTATGTCCTGGGTGGTAGCAACTTCTTCGGCTTTCTTATCCATGTTGACAAAATAATATATGCCAGCGATGGCAACGATAGCCACGAGTAAGATCAGAATGGTCCGCTTGGACATAACGGTGCTCCTTTGACGATCTGTTTCCTTGTCTTGCGAGTCAACACTCTAGCCGAAGATAACGCCTGGCTCAGTTCAACAGCCCTTAGTTCCTGGAATGGCATCCCATAGCCTTACATTGGGCGACTTGACAAGTGCTTTGATTTGTTGGCGGCCTTCCTGGCGGTGCGACAGCCGCCATTGGAGTGGCAAGCCGCGTTGATATGCGGTATGGCGGAGCTGCCTTGCATGGTCGAACCCGTGAACCCCGTCTAACTGGGAGGAGCCGCCTTGGCTTTCTTTTCCGCAAGCGTGAGCCTCTCGCGCTACCGCATCATGGACGACGTGAACGATCAGCTCCTGCGCGAGGCGCCGGAGCGGCTGGTCAAGCACGCCTTCCAGGACATCGACCACACCGCCGACGAGCGCTCCTTCGGCTGGGTCTGCGCCGATGACTATTTGGACAGCAAGTGGAAGGCGTCTCCGCCGGAGAAAGGACATTTCCTGATCTTTTCCCTGCGCCTGGACACGCGTCGCGTGCAGCCCGCGGTGTTCAAAAAACATGTGGCCATAGCCGAGCGCTCCTACCTGGAGTCCATCGAGGACCCGGACAAGCGCTTCATGCCTAAAGACCGCAAGCGCGAGATACGCGACCAGGTCATGCTCAAGCTGCGCGCCAGGGCCCTGCCGGTGCCGGCGGTGTTCGAGGCTGCCTGGGACCTGCGCACGCATACGGTTTATTTGGCCTCAACCAACTCCAAGGTGCGCAGCCTGTTCGAGGATCTGTTCACGCTGACCTTCGAGTTGGCCCTTGAGCCGCTGACTCCCTTCTTCCTGGCCTCGCGCATGCTGGGCGAGGAAGCCTTGCCGCGGCTCGAATCCCTGGAACCCACCGACTTCCCCGGCTAGGAGGCCGTTCATGTCCGAAGGTCTCTATCTTTCCGAGCGCGAGAGCGCCATCCTGGGCCAGGAGTTCCTGACCTGGCTGTGGTTCAAGAGCGAGCACGAAGGCGGCCGCTTCAAGGCCGGCGACGAATGGTTCGAAGTCTACATGGAGCAGCGCGTGTCCGTGGAGGGCGGCAGCGGCGATGGCAAGGAGGTAGCCACCGTGGCCGGTCCGCATGCCGAGATGCGCGAGGCGCGCATGGGCCTGAGCACGGGCAAGAAGGTCAACCGCGCCCTGCTGCGCCTGGCTCAGGACGGCGAGGAGTGGACCATGCAGCTCAAGGCCGAGGACTTCGCCTACAACTCGGTGCGCACGCCCAAGGTGGACACGCGTCGCGAGCAGGGCGAGGATCCTGATGGCATGTGGCTGGAGAAGCTCTATCTGCTGGAGAAGTGCATCGGCTTCATGGATTTGCTTTACCGCCAGTTCCTGGAAGTCCGCCTGTCTTCGATCAAGTGGCCTCAGGAGCTGAAAGCCTTCCGCACCTGGTTGACCGCACGGTAACGTACTAATCAAGCTGACTAAGGCCGGTCATGCCTTGCGCCCGATCACCCGGAGCGCTTGCGCTTGGCCGGCCTTTTCTTCACGCGGCAGTCCGCCTCTCAACAACGCTCCAGATAGGATCGCACGGCAGCCGTGACCGGAGCCAGCTCCTGTTTGACCGGGGCAAGCGCCTGCCGTGCGGCTTCAATGTCGTCTACCCTGGTCGTCTTCTCCAGGGCCAGACAGGCCAGACGCAGTCGTTCGGCCTGCAGCATGCCCGCGGAATTGGCCAGGGAATGGCTGCCGAAGCGGAGCGTGTCCGTGTCGCCGGCCGCCAGGGCGGCGGAGGACAAGTTCAGGAAGCCCGTGGCCTGCTCCAGGAAAATGTTCAGGATGCGTTTGAAGACCGTGCCGTCATCGTTGCACAGCCAGCTTCTGGCAGCGGGCAGATCCACGGCCGGCGTGTCGTGCCGGTCCTGATCCACGAGCGTTTTCAGGGTCTGGAACACGTCGCTGCGGCGCAAGGGCTTGCCGATGAAGGCGTCGAAGCCCGCGGCCGACATGCGTACCCGCAGGCCGCGCTCGCACTGGGCAGTCACGGCCACCACCGGCAGGGCTGGATCAACCCTGGCGATAAAGCCGTCCCGTATGCTGCGCAGGACTTCCTCGCCGTTCAGCACGGGCATGCGCAAATCCAAGAAGGCCAGGTCGAAATCGATGGAGCTCAGGAGCTTCACCGCTTCCATGCCGTTGACCGCGGCCTCGGGCCTGTGGCCGAGGTCGATAAGCGTCTGTAGCAGGTAGGCCCTGTGCACGGGATTGTCCTCGGCCACCAGAATGCGCAGGCCGGGATCGCGGCTGGCCTGCGCGAGCGCTTGGCCGGAGAGCGGCGGTGCGTCGGTGTCCGATTCGGGCCGCATGTGTCGTGCCGGTAATGCCGCCATGAAGGCTCCCTCCCATGGTTTATCTTTCCGGGCCATGGCCCGGGGTGCGCAAAGCGCGGAGTATCGGGCCGAGCACTACCAGAATTTCGACATCATGGGAACAGGGAAGCATGGATTAATGGCTTTCTTTTTGAGAGAAACGGTGCCGGCAAGACGGGCACTAAGAACAATGCTTTGCAATAACGGCACGATGCGCATTCAGCCAGCACACTGGGGCGGTTTGACGTCAGCCATGGGGGCGTAGCCCGCCGTTCAGGTCAAGCGGCTGGGGCTAACTCCCTGAACAGCCTTTCATTCTGCTCACCTAGGTCACTCGTTGCGCAGCACCTGCCAGGGGCGCTGGCCGAGCATGCGGCGCATGCCCGCCAACCCGAAAAGGACGACGGCCAGCGTGCCTGCCGCGGCCGTGCCCGCGACCATGCCGGGCAGGAAGGTCCAGCGCACCGCCTCCATGAGCCGGGTAACGGACAGCCAGGCCGCCAAGCTGCCCAGAAGTGCGGCGGACAGGCTCGCGCCCAGGCCCAGGGCCAGGTGTTCCCAAAGCATGAGGACCAGCACGTCACGCCGCGTGGCGCCTAAGGTCTTTAGCACTACGGCCTCGTAGTAACGACGGCGCAGGCCCGCGCGCAATGCCTCGGCCAGCACGAGCAGACCGGCGGCCAGGGTCACGCTGGCCACGGCCAGCACGGCCCTGCCCATGGTCGAGAGCATGCGCGAGACCGTGGCCAGGGCGTCCTTGACGCGCACGGCGGTCACGTTGGGCAGGATCGAGGTCACGGCCTTGAACACCTCGTCCTCGGAGCCGGGCGCGGCATAGACCGTGGCCAGGTGCGTCTGGGGCGCGGATTCCAGGAAGCCCGGCGACATGACCAGCGAGAAGTTCATGGCCAGGCTGGTCCACTCCACTTCGCGCAAATTGGCGATCCTCACCTCGAAGCCGCGTCCCTGGACGTTCAGGGTCAACGTGCCGCCCACGCCCACGCCGAAGCCCTCGGCGATGTCAGCGGCCAGGGACACCAGCGGCTCGCCCGCGTAATCCTCCGGCCACCATTCGCCAGCCACCAGCCGGTTGTGCTCGGGCAGCTCGGCCGCATAGGTCACGCCCCGGTCGCCGCGCGCGGCCCAGGCCACGGACGGATCGACCTTGGCCTTGGACACGGGCACGCCGTCAATGGCCGTGATGCGCGCCCGCAGCATGGGCATGCGCTCCACGCGCTCGACGCCGGCAACCTGACCCACGGCGGACTCGAACTGCTCGACCTGATGCGGTTGGATGTCCACGAAGAAGAAGCTTGGCGCGCTTGCGGGCATCTCCATGTCCACCTGGCGGCGCAGGTTGCCCTGCACAAGCATGATGGCCACGAGCACCGTGAGCCCCAGGCCAAGGGAAGCCATAGCCGTGGGTGCGTTGCCCGAGCGGCGCAGGCTGCGCAGGGCCATGGCCAGTAGCGGATCGCGGGGCTTGAGCGCGCCGGCCAGGCGGGCCAGGCCGCGCCCCAGGAGCAGTTGCAGGCCGAAGGCCAGCGCGGCGGCCAGGGCGAACCAGGCCGCCGTGGATCGTTGCGGCGTCACGGCGATGGCGAACCCGGCCAGGGCCAGCCCGGCCAAGACCACGTACAACCGCGCCCGGCCCGTGAGCGGCTGGCGGCCCGGCCCACGGTAGGAGCGGAACAGTCCGGCCGGCCGCACGGCCCGCGCGCGCAGCAGCGGTGGCAAGGAAAACACCAGGGCCGTGAGCATGCCGAAGCCGGCCGCCGTGGCCAGGGGCCGCATGAAGAAGCCCACGCGGACTTCCACGGGCAGCCAACCCGCCAGCGTGCCGGCCGCGACCCAGGACAAGGTCAGGCCCAAGGCCAGGCCCAGCAGCGTGCCCACAAGCGCTATGGCCAGGATCTGCGCCAGGTAGACGCGCGTGACCAGCGCACCGTGCGCGCCCAGGCACTTGAGGATGGCGATGGAGCGCAGCTTGCCCGACAGGTAGCCGTCCACGGCCCCGGCCACGCCAAGGCCACCCACCAGCAGCGCCGTCAAGCCCACCAGGGTCAGGAACAGGCCCATGCGCTCCACCACGCGGCGCACGCCGGGCGCTGCGCGCGTGTAGTCCGACACGCTCCAGGGGGCGTCAGGGAAAGCCGCGCTCAGGTCTTTCACGAATCGCTGGGCATTGGCTTTGGACGGCAGCCGGATGTTGTAGTCGCTGCGTACCATGCTGCCGGGCAGGACTAGACCGGACTGCTCCAGGGCCTGCATGGAGATCATGAGCCGTGGCCCCAGGGCAAAGGCCGACACGACCCGGTCCGGCTCCTTGTCGATGGCCGCGCGCAACTCCAGTTCCATGTCGCCAACGACGATGCGCTGGCCAACGGAAAGTCCGAGCTGGGTCAGCAACTCCTGGTCGGCCACCGCGCCTGGCAGGCCGTCGCGCACGGCCAAGGCCTGCTCAAGATCGATGTCCGGGGTCAGGACCATGTCGCCGTAAAACGGATACGTCTCATCCACGGCCTTGAGTTCCACCAGGGTCCGGCTTCCGCCCGGCGAACCGGCCATGGCGCGCATGCGCGCCGAGCGGGAGACCTGACCGCGCTCCTGCACGTAGGCCAACACATCCGGCGGGATTTCGGCGAAAGTCGTGCGCAGTTGCGCATCGCCGCCGAGCAGCGCCCGCGCGTCCTGGGCCAGGGCGCGCTCGATGGCTTCGGACAGCGTGCCCACGCCCGCGATGACGCCGACGCCGAGCGCCAGGCAGGCCAGAAAAACCCCGAAACGCCTGAGCCCGCCGCGCAGCTCGCGGCGGGCGAGGGAAATTGTGAGAGGGGTCATGGAAGCCTCTAGCGGCCAAAGGGAAGGTAGACTCTGTATGCAGAGGTCTTCCTTGCCCGAGGGTGTTCTCGCAATGGGTGTTTTATCATTGGTCGGCCATAATCTCTTGATCAGGTTACCGTCTGCGGCGGATCAGGACAAGGCCGAAACCGCCATAAGAGTGGTCAGTTGGGCCGACTGTCGGATGCCGACATGTGTCTTTGCCTGCGGGCCAAGCGCCTTGATCGTGGGCTGGCATGGAATTCATGGGATTCATTGTTGTCATGATGGTCCAATACTGTACCATGGGCTCAATAGTGTAAGCGGGTGATTCTGTCCCTGGCCTGCCGTTCAAACTAATACTTTGATTGCAATGCTTCGGAACCTCGCTGACAAGGCTTACGGCGCCGGGACAGAGAGGGCGCTCGGCGTCACCCAGCCATCTTCCGCCGACTGGTTCAATCCTTAGTCGGATGCCGGCTAACCAGCGCGAAAAGATGTGACCCAGCGCCCCGCCCGACGGGAGGTTGCCATGGCAGACGCCCAGCTTCTCGATTTGCGTAAGTTCGCCGCGCCGGAGTTCGTCTTCGGCCGGGACGCTTCCGGTCTTGCCGGGCAATATGCCCTGAATCTTGGAGCCAGACGGGTCTTTCTCGTCACCGATCCCAATCTCATCGCCGCGGGATGGGCGGGCAAGGTTCAGGCCAGCCTGGAGGAGGCCGGCCTGTCGTGGGCCATGTACTCCGAGGTCACTCCCAACCCTCGGGAGAGCGAGGTGATGGAGGGCGCGCGCGTCTATCGGGAGGAGAGATGCGACGCCATCGTAGCAGTCGGCGGCGGCAGCCCCATGGACCTGGCCAAAGGGGTGGGCATCGTCAGCGCCAGCAAACGCCACATCCTGGAGTTCGAGGGCGTGGACCAGGTCGATGTTCCAGGTCCGCCTCTCGTCTGCGTGCCCACTACCGCTGGCAGCTCCGCCGACGTGTCCCAGTTCGCCATTATCACCGACACCGCCCGCCGCGTGAAGATCGCCATCGTCAGCAAAACCATGGTCCCGGACGCATCCCTTATCGATCCTGTCATGACCACGACGATGAGCCTGGAGACAACAACCAACTGCGGCCTCGACGCCCTGGCTCATGCCATTGAGGCGTACGTTTCCAACGCCAGCTCTCCTGTCACGGACCTCTTCGCCCTGAGCGCGCTGCGGCGTATATTCCCGACCCTGCCAGCAGTCATGCGGGACCCGCAGAATCTTAATCTGCGAGGCAGGATGATGCTGGGCAGCCTGGAGGCCGGGTTGGCCTTCTCCAACGCGATCCTGGGTGCGGTGCATGCCATGGCGCACAGCCTGGGCGGACTCCTCGACGTGCACCACGGAGAGAGCAATGCGATCCTGCTCAGTCATGTCATCGACTACAATTTCGAACATGCCGCGGAGCGGTATTGCGATATCAGCGAGGCAGTGGGCCTCGATCTGAAAGGGATGACCATGGCGCAAAGGAAGCAAACGCTTCTTTACGCCATCGAGGGGCTCAAGCGGGAAACGGGCGCAACCAGGACGCTCAGGGATTTCGGCGTAATGCGGACGGATATCCCAACTTTGGCCGAAAAGGCGATGCGCGACCCATGCATGATCACCAATCCCCGCCGGCCAACGCAAAAGGACATCGAAAGGTTGTATGAACAAGCGCTCTGACCGGGGCAGCGATCCTTTACGCGATAAGCTCATCGGCCTGGGCGAGCGGTCCGTCAGGAAGACCTACTACCCGGAGCTGCAGCGTCGCCTTTCGGATCTGGAACGCTTCCGCGTCCTTCTCGACGCGGTAAGCGACGCCATTCTCCTTGTCGATATCGCATCAAGTCGCATCATTGATCTGAATAAGGCCGCTTGCCGCCTAATTGGGCGATGCAAGCCGGAGGCGGTGCGGATCAGCCTGCGGGATGCTCTTCCTGGCGAGACGGCAGACGCTTGGGGGGAACACCTTTCCGCAGGCGGAGAGGCTGGTCTCCCGGCCGAGGAACGCTTTCAGATGTCCATGCGCGCATCCGACGGCCACATTGTTCCACTGGAGATCAATCTGAGCCTGCACTACTTCGAAAGCAAACGATATGCCGTGGCTGTGGTGCGCGACATCACGGATCGCAAAAAGGCCGAGGACGAGTTGAAGCAGGCCAAGGAAGCGGCCGAATCGGCCAGCAGGACCAAGAGCGAATTCCTGGCCAACATAAGCCACGAGATTCGCACGCCCATGAACGGGATCATCGGCATGGTCGAACTCGCCCTGCTCACCGCCAGCGATGTCCAAACGCGTGAGTATCTGGGGTTTATCAAGCAGTCTGGCCTTGCGCTGCTCAACATCATCAACGACATCCTGGATTTTTCCAAGATCGAAGCCGGTAGGTTGCAGCTCGATCTCCGCGAGTTCGATCCGCGTCATATGGTCGAGACGACGCTCAGGCCACTTTCCTATATGGCCAAGAAAAAGGACCTTCCTCTGCGCTGGAGTATTGATCCGGACGTCCCGGAGCGGCTCGCGGGCGACCAGGGCCGGATACGCCAGGTGCTGACAAACGTGGTGGGCAACGCCATCAAGTTCACCGAGCGCGGCAGCGTCGTCGTGCGGGTCGATCGGACCGAGCCGGAGGGACTGGCGGGCGGAGAGAGCGTGCAGCTTCTGTTCAGTGTCCGGGACACGGGCATAGGCATCCCGGCCGACAAGCAGGAGAAGATATTTGAGAGCTTCTCCCAAGTCGGCACTTCGGCGCACATGAAGTACGGTGGCGCGGGTCTCGGCTTGTCTATCTCGAGGCAACTCGTGGAGATGATGGGCGGGAGAATCTGGGTGGAGAGCGATCCTGGCAAAGGAAGCACATTCCATTTCACCGTCAGGCTGTCCAGGGCGGCGGGCCCGGCGGTGGGGAAACGGGTCCAGGCGTTGGAGAAGGCTCCCGAGGCGAGCGAGCCCCTCTCAATCCTGCTGGTCGAGGATAACTTGATCAACCAGCTCCTGGCTCAGAGCCTGCTTGAGCAGCGGGGCCATGAGGTCGTGGTGGCGTCGAACGGCAGGGAAGCGTTGGAGAAACTGGAAGGGCGGCACTTCGACTGTATCTTCATGGACGTGCGCATGCCGGAAATGTCGGGGGAGGAGGCGACCGGCATCATCAGGAGCGGCGCTGTCAAAGGCGTCGATCCCCGCATCCCCATCATAGCCCTGACTGCCTATGCCCTGGAGGGGGACAAGGAGCGGTTGCTCGCCGCGGGCATGGACGACTACATCTCCAAGCCCATCGACATGCAGGAGTTGGCCAGGGTTCTGTCGTGGGTGGCGCAGAAGGTCAAGAAATCAGCTGAATAGGAACAACAACGGCTCCCCTGGCGGATGCCAGGGCATGTTCCGCCCGCATCTTCCCCATTATTCCAGAGCACTGACAATGCCGCCATGCATGCGCAGGCGTCTGTCGCAACGGTCGGCCAGCCGGCTGTCGTGCGTCACCAGCAGCAGTGTCGTCCCGTGTTCCTTCTGAAGCCGGAACAGCAGGTCCATGACCGTCGCGCCCGTGGCCTCGTCCAGGTTGCCCGTGGGCTCATCGGCCAGCAACAGCCCCGGGTGGGCGGCAAAGGCCCGCGCCAGCGCCACGCGCTGCTGCTCGCCGCCGGACAGCTCGGCCGGGAAGTGCTCCTGGCGGCCGGCGAGTCCCACGGACTCCAGGGCTTCGGCGGCCATCATGCGCGCCTTTCGGTCGCCCAGCAGCTCCAGGGGCAGGGCCACGTTTTCCAGGGCGGTCATGGCCGGCAGCAGATGGAAGGACTGGAACACGATGCCCACATGGTGCAGCCTGAAGCGGGCCAGCTCGTCTTCGCCCATGGCCGAAAGATCGCGGCCTGCCACGCGCACGCCCCCGGAGGTGGCCCGTTCCAGGCCGGAGACGACCATGAGCAGGGAGGTCTTGCCTGAGCCCGAGGGGCCCATGACGCTGACAGCTTCGCCGGACCCGAGCGCAAGACTCACGCCGCGCAGGATGTTGACCGGCCCTGCGCCGCCGGATAGGGTCAGCGATACATCGGAAAGCTCAACCGTGGAGGACATTTCTGGCATGTGCGGGTTCCTGCGAGGCTATAGAGTGTGGGTGGTTGCAGTGCTGCCCATACTAGCAACTTGTCTTGTTTTGGCAACGGAGACAGCCATGGCTGAGAATGAGAAGCCTGTGCTCCTGGCCTTGGGCGACAGCCTGACGGCCGGCTACGGCCTGGATATGGGGAAGGCCTGGCCCGAACAAGTCCAGGAGATGCTACAAAAGGATGGGTACGACATACGCGTGGTCAACGCCGGTGTGTCCGGCGACACCTCGGCCGGGGGGCTTGCGCGCCTGGACTGGGCGATGCAGGACAAGCCCGCTTTCGCCGTGGTGGCCCTTGGGGCCAACGACATGCTGCGCGGGCTGGCGCCGGAAACCATGCAGCGCAACCTGGAGGCCATTCTGACCAGGCTGGAGCAGCAGGGCGTCTGCGCTTTGCTGGCCGGCATGCATGCCGCACCCAACCTCGGCCGCGACTACGTGCAGCGCTTCAACGCGGTTTTTCCCCGCCTGGCCGAGAAGCACGGAGCTTATTTCTATCCTTTCCTGCTGCAGGACGTGGCCGCGGAAAGCGACTTGAACCTGGGCGACGGCATCCACCCCAACGAGGCCGGGGCCCGAATCATCGCCGAGCGCTTGTATCCGCTCATCGAAAAGATGATCAAGCAGGGGTGTCCGGCGAGGTAGCGTCCAGCTATCTTTTGGAGAAAGCCGCATCTGGAGACCGGCGTCTGACTTGTCGGAGGCTCCATCGAACTATTCCACGACTGCAACGGATTGCCGCCGCATAGCATGGGCAATCCGCTGCGATGAGCGTGCAAGATCATCTGGCGGCAGCTATTGCGACGAATCTGGAATCCCGCATGGCCAGGGCCGGACCTTTCTCCCGGATTACTGCTTCAAATGGAAGCGCTTCCTGAAGCCCATGACCAGCAGAAAGAGCGCTGTCAGATAGATGGTGTTCAGGAAGCCCAGGGTGGTGGACATGCTCGAAACGGGCTGGCCGGTGTTGGACAGCATGATGAGCGTGAAGGTGGCGGCGAAGAGCGCCAGGGTCAGCACCGCGACCCAGACCAGGGCGCCGGAGACCCAAGCGACCGTTGCGGGCCGGTTTTCCGGCGCGAGCCAGTGGGCGTGGCTGGGAATTATCTTGAGATAGCGGTCGGGCAGCTTGTGCGCGTAGTAGCGGGCCACGATGCCGTAGACCGAAAAAAACACGATTATTCCCAGGTAGAAAGCGGCGAAGGCCGCCTTGTGCAGGGTCAGCTCGGGCTGGCCGTAGGCGTCGTAGCGAGTGGCCACGCGCGAGGGCAGATCGCCGAAGAAATAGAAGAACTGGCCCAGGGCGGCGAGGATGAGCACGAACAGCAGAGCGAGAGCGATTCCACGGGTTTTCATGGCCGGTGAATACAGGCGTGGGGCAGAGCAGTCAATCGGCTTGCCAGGGCCGCGCAGCTCCTGCATACAGGATAGGGTCGAAGAACCTTAACCATGTGGGAGGAAGCCATGGCGCAGGAACGCACGGGCGTTGTGACCATGAAAGGTCAGGGGCTGACCCTGACAGGGCAGGAGTTGCGCAAGGGCGATCAATTGCCGGATGTCGAACTCCTGGACACGGACTTGAACACGGTGCGCCTTGCGGACTTTGCGGGCAAGGTGCTTATCCTCGTCGCCGTGCCCTCGCTGGACACCGCGGTGTGCAACATTGAGGCCCGGCGCTTCAATAATGAAGCCGACAAGCTGGGCAACGACGTACAGGTGTTGATAGTGAGCATGGATTTGCCCTTTGCGCAGAAGCGCTGGGCCGAAGAAGCGGGCGTGCGAGCCATCAAGACACTCTCGGATCACCGCGACGCGGCCTTCGGCCGCGAGTTCGGCATTCTGCTCAAGGAATTGCGGCTGCTGGCGCGCTCGGTATTCGTGGCCGACCGAAGCGGTAAGCTGCAGTACGTGCAGATCGTGCCCGAGGTCACGGACGAGCCGGACTATGACACGGCTTTGAATCTGGCGCGCGAGCTGGTCCAGGAGATGGCGGCCTAGGCCTGCAAGGCGGCTCACCAGCCTCGGTCAGGATGCCTGGCGCAGGTAGTCGTCCACGGCCAGGAACATTTCTTCCGAAGGCTCCTGAGGCGGAAGGAAAGCTTCCTGGCCGGCCAGGGAACAGAGGCATTCGTATAGACGGCCCAGGCAGGCCTGCGCGGGGTTGTCACCGCACAGGGCCAGCACGAGCAACTTGAGGCGTTCGGGCGCGTGCGGCGAAAGGGCCAAGTGCAGCTTGCCGAAATGGGCTGTGAAGAAGAAATGCGAGTAGTATGAGGCAGCTATGTTCTTCATGGCAATCCTTTCCGCAGTGAGCGGGAAAGACGAAAAGCAGGGGGGCGGCTTGGGAGGGATCGGCGGATCTCGATTATTCCCCTGAGGGATTGTCTATGCTGAACAGGGTTGGTTGTCAATTTTGTGATTGCGTGCGGTAATCAGGCACTGCTCCGTGACTTGATTTAACCGCGCTTGTCAAAAGAGAACTTCACGATTCGGGAGGGGACGCGAGACGGTCGCGGAGACGTTCCATCTCGGCCAGCGTCTCTTCCAGGCAAGGACGCATGCGCTTGAGCATTCCAGACAGGCTCTTGTTCTTGGCTGGTTCCTCGTCCAAGTCGATGGCCTTGGCCAAGGGCGCTGTCTGACCAAGCAACTTGGCCGCGCCCACGGTGGCCGAAGCGCCCTTAAGCGAGTGGGCTAAACGGGCTGCGGTTGCGCGATCATTGCTTCTTACGGCCTGGTCGAGTTGATCGAGCTTGAGGAGCGCATCCGTGGCAAAAGCGTCCCAGATCTCGAGCAGGATATTCTGATCATTGCCAAGGCGGCGCAGAGTCGAGTCGAGTTCCAGCAGGGGCTCGTTTGCGGGCAGGGGCATGTCGACGGCATTGGTCCGCGTTGTGCTTGCGGCCTCGAAAGCGGGCCTGACCAGGATGGTCGCCGTGAAGGTGCTGCCCTTGCCCGGCGTGCTTTGCAATGTGATGTTCCCGCCCATCATGCGCGCCAACTCGCGGGCGATGGTCAGCCCGAGCCCGGTGCCGCCATGGCGGCGCGTAAGAGAGCCGTCCAGCTGGGTGAAACTCTCAAATATCTGCTCGTGCTTGTCGGCGGGAATGCCCGGTCCAGTGTCAATCACGCGCAGGCGCAAGGGAAAACGGCCGGAGCCGTTCGGATCATTCGGCGCAACGCCGTCCGGCGCGTCCACCGCGAGCCTGACCGAGCCGCAACTCGTGAACTTAACGGCATTGCCCATTAAGTTTAACAAGATCTGTCGAATTCGGCTGCGATCCGCACGAATCATGCTCGGCACGTCAGCGGCCACGTCGAAGGTCAACTGCAGGGACTTGGCAGCGGCGGCATGGCGCAGGGCCTTGTAAATGGATTGAACGATATCGCACAGGTCCAGTTTCTCCTCGGCCATTGCAAGCCGGCCGGACTCGATCTTGGAAAAGTCGAGGACATCGTTCAGCACCGTCATCAACGCATGGGCCGAGTCGCGGACCAAGCCCAGAATCTCCTGCTGCTCGGCGCTCAGCTTTGTCTCCAACAGCAGGTTGGTCATGCCGAGGATGCCGTTCATGGGCGTGCGGATTTCGTGACTCATGTTGGCCAGGAAGGTGTTCTTGGCTTTGTTGGCCGCTTCGGCTGCGCGTCTTGCGTCTTTTACCTCGCGCTCCATGCGGTGCTTGTACAGGGCGATCTCGATGGTGGAATGCAGTTCCCGTTCGTGGAAGGGCTTGATGAGATAGCCGAAGGGTTCCGAAGGCTTGGCCCGCTCCAGCGTCATGTTGTCGGAATACGCCGTCAGGTAGATTATGGGAATATCGAGGAGTTCCTTGATGCGCTCCGCAGCCTCGATGCCGTCCATATCGCCCTTGAGCCGGATGTCCATGAGCACCAGGTCGGGCTTGGCATCGATGCTCCTGGCCACGGCTTCCTCGCCAGTGGCGGCTACCCCGGCGATGACATAGCCCAGGTGCTCCAAGGTGTACGTGAGATCCAGGGCGACGATGCGCTCGTCATCAACCACGAGGATGGAGTTCTTCATGAAGCCGGCATGCCCAATCGCGGCTCAAGACCGCACGGCAAAGGTTGCTCGCCGCAGACGCTTGCCTGAGGCGAATGGGCCGAAACGGCCCGGCTGGTTCATCGGGACGGATTCATATAGCATTAAAAGTGGCGGGCAAGGCAAGGTTAAAAATACCGCAAGTAAGGGGACATGCGAAATTGCATGGTCCAATGAAAGGACTTGCCGGAGGGCCTTGCGCCGCTGTCGAGCAAGGCGGGCATGCGAAGCCTGGAGCCTGTTCGGCTTGTGTACGCTTCGGTCATTGCAGATGTCCTTCTTTACTTGACACAACGGGGTTGCCATGGCATATGGCTTGTCAAGAATAAGAGCTGAGGCCTGTTTTTGTTATGATTGTGCAGGGGTGACGTTGACAGGCACTCGGGTTTAAAGAAGGAAGGCTTGCCGTGAAAAATCCGGAAGAAGCGTACAATCTGGAAGGGTTCGGCGTGGACGACGTCCTGCGGCGCATCATGTACGCCACTGGCCTGCGCACCCAGGCCCAGCTTGCCGAGCGCTTGGGCGTGCGGCGGGCGGCCATTACCGACGCCAAGCGCCGCAAGGCCGTGCCGGCCGAATGGTTCCTCAAGCTCTGCCGCATGTACCAGCTCAATCCCGTCTGGCTCGAAAGCGGGCTGGGGCCTATGCGCGTGGGCGAGGAAGCCCCGCAGCCCGAGCCGCAGCGCCACAAGGGCCGCCCCGTGCTCAACGACTCCGAAGGGCCTTTCCACCTGGACGAGTTCGCCTTTATCCCCAAGGTCACGGCCGTGCCGCGCATGGGACCCGAGGGCCTGGAAACTGATGCCCAGGTCGAGGGCTACTTCGCCTTCCGTCAGGATTGGTTGCGGCGCAAGGGCAACGTCTCCCAGATGTGCCTCATGCGCGTGGCCGGCGATTCCATGGAGCCCACCCTGCGCGACGGTGACGCCGTGCTGCTCGATCAGTCCCAGACCGAAGTGGTCTATGGCAAAATTTACGTGGTGGGCATCGACGAGGGCGTGGTGGTCAAGCGTTTGGACAAGCGGCCGGGCAAGCTCGTGCTCGTGAGCGACAACCGCCAGGTCTATCCACCCCTTGAGGTCGCCTTGAACGAGTCGGTCAGTGTGCGCATAGTGGGCCGGGTCATCTGGCTGGCCCGCGAGATATTCTAGCAGGCTTCTTCATCCGCAGCATTAAGCGATCGACAGCGCCCAGGCGAGGAGCCGGGGCGCTGTTTTTTTGCGCTCATCGAAGCCTTTCTGCTTTCTTAAAAAAATTAGGGGAGCCAGGGAAATCATTTCCCTGTTGGGAAGTTCTGGGAGGAGCGAGCCGCTTTGGCAGGCAAAGCCCTTCCCAGCTACTATGCTATCTGCTTTCAATCTTGCGCGGTTTGGCCCTCCAGGGCTTGAGCACCGAGATGGCCACGGCGAAAACGAGCGTGCCCACCTGCACGGGAGCCCACAGGGAGTTCATGGCCTTGTTGTGCAGGTAGGCGGGATTGTGCAGCGCGTCCAGGCCTAGTTCCAGGGATACGGGCGCCAGGGCGTTGAGCCAGGGGCCCAGGAAGAAGGTCCCGAAGAGGATGCCGCCCACGGTGATGATCCATTTCAGCGTGATCCAGCCATGGCGCAAGAAGCCCCAATTGGTCAGCAGGGAATAGAGCAGGCCGGTGATGAGGCAGCCGAAGGCCCCTGGAATGATGAGCCAGTCGTCCACGAATTTCATGGAAGTATCGATGCCGTGCAGCATGCCGCCGGTACCGTCGGGGCCGGGGGACATGGCGAACTGCATGGCCACCAGGGTCACGCCCGGCCCCACCCAGATGCAGACGAAGAACAGATGCACGATCTTGAGCCACTTCTGGCCCGTTGCGCCCAGTTTCATGGGTTTGCCTCCAATGATATCCGCTGGACATAGCCCAACCCCTGCGTGCCCGCAACTTGGCGAGATCGGCTCGACACGGACGGGCTTATGGCTGTAAGGCTTGACGAAGCAACGACTTGCGGGGGGAGCCATGCGTAAAGCTTCGAGCCAGGTGCGCGCCTGGGCCATGTACGATTGGGCCAACTCAGCCTATGTGCTGACCACGGTCACGGCAGTGCTGCCGGCCTATTTCGCCACGGCCGTGGTGCCGGAGGCCGGAGCTGTGCTGCTGGGCGTGCGCCTGGCAGCGCCCACGCTCTGGGGGCTCATGGTCGGCTCGGCCGCGCTGCTGATCTTCCTGCTTGCGCCGGTGCTGGGCGCGGCCGCGGACTTCACGGGTTCCAAACGCGCCTTTCTGGCCTCCTTCTGCCTGGCGGGCAGCGCCTGCGCCTTTCTGCTCGGCTTCAGCGGTCCGGGCGACGTATGGCGCACGGCCTCTCTGTTCATGCTGGCCCAGGTGGGTTTCGCCGGCGCCAACGTGTTCTACGACGCCTTTTTGCCGGTGGTTTCCCCGCCGGGCAAGACCGACTGGGTTTCGGGCCTGGGCTTCGCCTGGGGCTACATTGGCGGCGGGCTGCACTTCCTGGCCAGTCTGCTGCTCATCCAGTTCGCCGGAGCCCTGGGTCTGGACCAGGGCCAGGCCGCGCGCATCGCCCTGGCCACGGCGGCCTTGTGGTGGGCGGGCTTCGCCATGCCGGCGCTGATCATGCTGCGCGAGGACAAGCCCGTGTACGAGCTGCCCAGGGAGTACAGAGGCTTGCCCAGGCCGCTGGCCGTATTGCGCGTGGGCCTGTCATTGGCGGCGGGCACCCTGCGCACGCTGGCCTCGCGCACGGAGCGCCGGGGGGCGGGCCTGTTCCTGCTGGCCTTCCTGCTCTACAACGACGGCATCCAGACGGTCATCGCCATGGCCACCATGTACGGCAAGGACGAGCTCAACCTGCCCATGTCCGCGCTCATGCTCACCTTGCTCTTGATCCAGGCCGTGGCCTTCGGCGGCGCTTTGCTCTTTTCGCGCCTAGCCGAGCGCATCACGACCCGCAGGGCCCTGCTCCTGTCCCTGCTCATGTGGTCCTCGGTGGTGTGCTACGCCTACTTCATCGATTCGAGCCTGGAATACTTCATCCTGGGCGCGCTGGTGGGCCTGGTGCTCGGCGGCTCCCAGGCGCTCAGCCGTTCCCTGTTCGCGATCATGATCCCCAAGGAGCAGTCGGCGCGCTATTTCGGCTACTTCTCGGTGGTTAACAAGCTTTCGGCCATCGGCGGGCCTTTCCTCTTCGCGGCCATCCGCCATATGACAGGCTCCTCGCGCGATGCCATCCTGGGCGTGCTCGTGCTCTTCGTGGTCGGCATGGCTCTGCTCTGGCGGGTCAGGCAGCCGGAGCAGGAGAGCGTTCAGGCCTAGCGCCGTTTGTGTTTGAACTGAGAGAGGGCGCGGCCCTCTCTCAGACTCTCTCCCGCCAGGGAAATGATTTCCCTGTACCCTCATTTCATTAAGGAAAATGATTTTAGATCTTGTCCTTGCCTGCCTTACGTCAGCCTTGCCGCTACGCATCAACTGAACCCGATTTTTTAATGCCTGGTCTTTTCAACATCTGCAGGAGTTCGTCATAACGCCGGCGTACGTCGGCACGGTCGTCATCTTCGGGCAGGTTGCGCTCGGCCGCGCGCAGGATCATGTCGGCGTGGCGTCGAACGCTCTCCTTTCGTTCGCTGGTCCGCACGAACACGGCCACGGCCTGTAGCACCTCGAGCATGCGGATGGTCACGGCTGCATTGTGCGCGCTGTTTTGGCGGATGGCGTTGAAGGCCGCGTTCATGGCCCCGGCGAAGGTGTTGGCGTGCGTGATTACGCGCAACCGGCCGCTGTCGTCGCGGTGAGCGATGTGGGGCATGCGCCGCCTCGCCAGCAGGGCCAGGGCCGAGCCGAGGCGGTCGATGCAGCCCAGGGCCGTGAACGTATCGTTGATGCCGGGCGACAGGGCGCGCAAAGCAATTTCCACCAATTGATGGATGGCGTACTCCAGATCCTGGAATGGAGTGCGCATGCTGCCGATGACGAACTGATCATTCACGTTCTTCACCACATCGCGGTTCAGGGACGTGCGCGGCCAGGCGCGCAGGAGCGGCGTTCCCTGCACGATATACTCCCCAGGCTTGTAGGCCAGGACGAAGATGAGATCCTTTTCCTTGGCCAAGCGGACGAGTCCGTCGATCTCCAGGGCCTGCAGGTAGCCGTGCTCCAGGGCCGGAGCCACTGCTGAGTTTTCCTCGAAATCCTCTGGCAAGTCGGGGACCGGCTCGGGCTCTTCGGTGCTAGCGTCTATGGGCTTAGGACAAAGCTGCTCGATGGTCTTGACCAGTTCCTTGTCCACGATGTGCACGAGGGTCTCGGCCTTTATGGACGAGGCGATGTGGTGGATGAAGTAGATGAGCACGAAGAAGGCCGTGATGGCCAGGATGATGCCGATGGTCACGGACAGGTGCGGAATGAATATTTCGTCCACGCGGATGGCGCGGATGATGAGCAGGCAGTAGATGAATGTGGCCACGAAGAAGCCCAGCACGTACTGGTTGCTTTCGTCGCGCATGAAATTGTTGAGCAGCCGGGGGCCGAACTGCGTCGAGGCCAGGGACAGAGCCACGATGGTGATGGAAAAGGTCACGGACACCACGTTGACCATGGACGAGCCGATGGTCGAGAGGATGGTCTGCGCCGCTTCTGGCCCGCCGCCGTAGATGAGCGGGATGCGTGTGAGAACCTTGTCCTCGAGAAAGTCGTCGAGCGCGAGGGTTGTTACGGCCAAGGCGATGGCAGCCAGCACCATGAGCGTCGGCCGAAACCAGAAGCTGGAATCGACCTTGTACCAAAAGGCCTGCAGTCTGGAGCGTTGCAGCATGCCTTAAGGCTCCTTTGCATTCGTGAGCCGCTGACGCAGCTCCAGCCAGTCGTGCAGTTCGCTGGCCGAGCGCGAAAGGTGGTAGCGGCCCTTCTCGAACACCCCGTAGTCGCCACCTCCGGCCATGGCCGCGGCATAACGGATTGAGTTGGCGTAGAACAGCCAGGCGTCGCTCCAGATGCGTTCCGGGTACTCGTCAAAGAGATTGCCGCCCTGACCTGGACCTTTACCCGGACCTTGGGCCAAGCCCTTGGCCCATATCTCCTGCATGATGTCCGTGATGCGCGCGGTCTTCTCGTTGGTTTCGCGCACGGCATGCTCGAAATGCTCCCAGTGGCCCTTGATCCAGGATGAGTCATGGCAAGCCGTGCAAGACTGCTGCATGGCTTTGGCGCGGCGGTCCCGCTCGGCTGCGTCGGCCAGGAAGTTGGCGGCGAATTTCCCGTCCAGGTCCGCGGGCAGGGGCAGGCCCTGGCCGTTGCGGATGATGGTCGTATCAGGCTTGAGCGGGTGAGGGTGGGCGTAGACCAGCCCGAACAGCCGCCAAGCCAGGCGGTCGTTCATGCGGTGCGTGCGCTTGGCCACGATCGAGCCTTCGGTGTCCACGAGCAGGCTGACATGGCAGGCCGCGCAGGTCGGCGCGGTGAAGTCCCTGCCCACGGTCCAGGGCACGGCCTCGTAGTTCCAGTCCTTGCCCAGCGCCGCATGAATCTTGCCGTGGGCGCTGGCCGCATAGACGTAGTACACGGGCACGTCCGGTCCCTCATGGCACTCCTTGCAGGTGTAAGGCGATCGAGCCTCCTTGATGGAAAAGGCGTGGCGCGTGTGGCAGGCCGAACACGCGCCCAGGCTGCCGTCGAGGTTCACGCGGCCCACTCCGCGGTTGGGCCAGCCCTTGATGATCGGAAAGTCCATCTCGCCCTGCACTGTCTCGCGCGTGACAGTGCCTGTCACGGATAGGCGCGTGCCGTGGCAGGAAAAGCAGGCTTGATCCTGTGTGGCCTGTTCGGGTTCGGCAAAGGAGAGCTTGCCCTCCTTCAGATGCGGCGATCCGTTGATGGCCTGCATGAGCTGGCCGAAGACCGGGTTGCCGGCCAGGTTGCCGTGGGCGTGGGACATGACGTTCGCGGCGAACTGACGGCGTTCCTCGCCGTGGCATAGCCCGCAGTCGTCCGGGCTGACCGCCGCATGCACCTGATAGCCGTTGTGCTCGAAGCTGCCGGCATGCTTTTCGGCCCGCGCGGTGTGGCACTCGGCGCAGCCCACGGAAACCTCGCGCAGTCCCTCGGGGACGGCTCCGTTCACGCGCCGCTCCAGCTCGGACCGTTTCAGGCCCCTGGCCGGTGTCGTAGCGGCATGTCGGCTGGCCTGCCAAGCTTCGACAATGCCCGGATGGATGCTCGCGTGACAACCCAGGCACTCCTCCGTGGCAGGACTGGCCGTGGCCGGGCTGGTGGGCGCGACGTCTGGCGTCTGGCACCAGGCTTCCATTGGCGACAGGGCCAGGCCAAGAAAGCCGAACAGACCGATCAGGCCGAGCAGGGCGACCGGGAAGGCTTTGTGCAGCGTGGAGTTCGGAAGCATGCATTCCTCCTGGATTGTTGCCACTATGCGTCGCCTTACGACCCGGGCGCAAGGGTTTTCCTCTAGGGTTGGGGCCTACAGCGTTATGCGTTTTGCGCCGACAGCCAAGCCCGTACGGTTCGTGCATGCTTGGATCGCAAAATATGGGAAATTCGACGCGAATTCGCCTGACAAGGAGGTCGCATGGAGGAAGCACGCTCGCCCGTGGATCTGTTGGCTCGAAAAACGGTTCAGGAGTTG
Source organism: Desulfocurvibacter africanus subsp. africanus DSM 2603 (assembly GCF_000422545.1). Classification (NCBI taxonomy): domain Bacteria; kingdom Pseudomonadati; phylum Thermodesulfobacteriota; class Desulfovibrionia; order Desulfovibrionales; family Desulfovibrionaceae; genus Desulfocurvibacter; species Desulfocurvibacter africanus. The sequence continues at coordinate 67,758 of NZ_AULZ01000016.1, read as the reverse complement.
GTCAAGGCCATGGCCGTCCGTTATGAGCAGTTGTTCCGCGCACTGTCTCGGCGTTACAGGCCCCAAGGCTAGCTTGTTCCTGTCGGCTGTTCCGGAGGGTTCGGCCGGCTGGGGGCGGGGGCGCGCATGAACGGTTCCAGGATTCCCGGCGCAAATCAGCAACGCTCCTTGCGCGGCGTGATGTTTCTTCTGTTCATTGCGCTCATGGCCTGGGTCTGGATTTCCCGGGGTATGACGGCCCCGCCGCCATTGAGCTACAGCGAATTCCGCGAGCAGCTGGCGGCCGACAACGTGCGGAGTGTCCTGGTGCAGGGCGAGCGCATCGACGGCCAGTTCCGGCAGGCCATCCGCTACCGCCCCGAAGGCGCGTCCCAGGACATGGAGCTGGCGCGCTTCCGCACGTACATCCCATCCTTCGGTGATCCCGAGCTGTTCGATCTCCTGCAGGCCCGGGACGTGCAGCTTCGCGTCAGGCCCGAGAGCGACGGCTCCTGGCTGTGGCTGCTCCTGTTCGGCCTGTTGCCCATGCTCTTCCTGGGCTTCATTGTCTGGGTCCAGTTTCGGCGCGTGTCGGGCGGCGGAGGAGGGGGGCTGTTGGGCATGGGCCGAAGCAGGGCCAAGCTCTACGACCAGCGCAAGGAGCGCACGACCTTCGACGACGTGGCCGGCGCCGAGGGGGCCAAGGAGGAACTCCAGGAAATCGTGACGTTCCTCAAGGACCCAGGCCGCGTACGCCGCCTGGGCGCGCAGGTTCCGCGCGGGGTGCTCCTGGTCGGTCCGCCGGGCTGCGGCAAGACCCTGCTGGCGCGGGCCGTGGCCGGAGAGGCCGGAGTGCCCTTCTTCAGCATAACCGGCTCGGATTTCATGGAGATGTTCGTGGGCGTGGGCGCCTCGCGCGTGCGCAGCCTGTTCGAGGACGCCAAGAAGAACACGCCGAGCATCATTTTCATCGACGAGTTGGACTCCATCGGCCGCAAGCGCGGGGCAGGCCTGGGCGGCGGCCACGACGAGCGCGAGCAGACCCTGAACCAGCTGTTGTCAGAGTTGGACGGTTTCGAGCAGAGCCACGACGTCATCGTCATGAGCGCCACCAACCGCCCGGATATTCTGGACCCGGCGCTCCTGCGGCCCGGCCGCTTCGACCGCCGGGTGACCATTCCCCTGCCCACCACCAAGGCCCGGCTTGAGATTCTGCGCATCCACGCGCGCAATAAACCCATGGCCCAGGACATCGACCTGAACGCCCTGGCGCGCGGTACGCCGGGCTTCAGCGGCGCGGACCTGCGGAATCTGCTCAACGAGGCCGCGCTCATGGCCGCCAGATACGACCGCAAGGAAATCCTGCGCGAGGACGTGGAGCAGGCCCGCGACAAGGTGCTCATGGGCCTCGTGCGCCAGGGGCTGGCCATCAGCGACGAGGAGAAACGCACAGTGGCCTACCACGAGTCGGGCCATGCCCTGGTGGCCGCGGTCATGCCCAACGCAGATCCGCTGCACAAGGTTTCCATCGTGCCGCGGGCCATGAGCATGGGCGTGACCCAGCAGCTCCCGGAGACGGAGAAGTACGTCTATACGCGCGAGTACCTCCTGGACCGTCTGGCCGTGATGATGGGTGGCCGGGCCGCCGAGGAGCTGGTGCTGGGCACCATGACCAGCGGCGCGGGCAGCGACCTGCTGGAGGCCACGCGCCACGCCCGGCGCATGGTCGTGGAGTGGGGCATGAGCAAACGCTTCAGCCACATGGCCCTGGGAGGCAGCAATGAGCCGGTCTTCCTGGGTGAGGATTTCGCCACCAGGCGGGAGTACAGCGAGGAGACGGCCCGCGAGGTGGACGAGGAGGTTGCAACCATCCTTGAAGCCGCTTACGGCAAGGCGCGAGCGGCCCTGGAGGAGTACCGTCAGGGCCTGGACAAACTGGCCGCCAAGCTGCTGGAGGAGGAAGAGCTGTCCGGCGATGTCGTGCTGACCATCCTGGGCGTGGACGGCAAGCGCAGGCCGGCGGGGTTGTCCTAGGGCGCGTCTTCAGGTTGTCGGCAGTCGATCGTCAGAACAAAGCCTGTGGTTGTTCAGCAAAAAAAATCGCGGGTGCAGGGGCACGTTGCCCCTGCCGGGAGGAGCTTGAGGAGGGCAGGGCCCTTATCAAATTCCGCATTTGGCGTATGCCGCCTGGCGCTGCGGTTGCCCTTGTGCCACGAACATAACTTACCCGATCTACTAAAAAATAAGCAGTGACAACATCCTATAGGATGCCTGAGGGGTCTTGTTGGTGGCTATTAGGGCCATGGATGCAGGCTTGGGGCATGGGCGGCTTTCTGGTGGAGTCTTATAGAGGGGCTGGACCTGCTTCTGACCCAAAAATCGCGAAACAAAGCCAACCACACGCAAGCCCTTGGGCATGAGGAGCTGAACACGTATCGCCTGCTCACTGCGTGCGTATTCGGCTTGCCGGACGGCCGGCAAATGCCAAGGCGATCCGACTCGGTCGTGCATTACCAATAACGATAAACACCGTAGCCGAAATAGAAGCGCGGCCCCCATGGGTCATAATAAGGGTCTCGATAGGGCGCACGCTCGGGCCAGAGATAGACGTCGTTGGAAATGACCACGGGATACACGTAGGGCCGCTCGCCCACGGGGCGCGTCTCCGAGCCTTCGAGAGTTCCGGCGACCGTTACCTCGCGGCCGGGCGCGTAGAGCGCCGGGTCCAGGAAGGCCGGCGTGCGCACCAGGAAGCGGCCGCCTGTGCGCTGACCAGACTCGGGCCTGTCAGAGGAGTTCAGTTCGAACTGGAGCACCTCCAGTTCGGTGCCTTCACGGCCCGGCCGGAGGGATACGATCCTGCCGCCCCACAGCACGGTGGAATTCGTGTAGGCCCCGGGGCGTTCCGCCACCTGCAACGGATCGGCCAAGGTCGTGGGCGTTATGCGCATGTCCTTGGGCAGCCTGGAGCCGCAGGAAGACAACACCAGGGCCGCGACAAAGGCGGCGGCGATGATTGCCAGCAGACGCGCCCAGAAGGGATCGATGTTCATTGCTTCTCCTCAAGTCCCGGTCGGTGGCCGGGGCTTCCTCCATCCCTTTTACATTCATAGCAGACGCGGGCCGTAACGCAATGGCGCGCGGCATTGAATAGGGTGGAGTTTTGGGCTAGCCTGCCGGCCTGGATCGAAACATCCCGATTCCCCATACCAGCAGCAAAGGAAGCGATTCATGGCCATGCTCGCCAGCCAGATCAAAGACTACCTGGAGCGCGCCTCGTGGATCCGGCGCATGTTCGAAGCCGGTATTGAGCTCAAGAAACAGTTCGGCGAAGACGCCGTGTTCGACTTCAGTCTCGGCAACCCCGACCTGCCGCCGCCCCCGGCCGTGAAGAAGGCCCTGGCCGAAATCGCCGAAAACGCGGACAAGCCCTTCGCCCTGGGCTACATGCCCAACCCCGGCTACCCGGACGTGCGTGCGGCCCTTGCGGCCCAGCTTTCCCAGGAACAGGGCGTGACAGTGGGTGCGGGCGACGTGATCCTGACCTGCGGCGCGGCCGGAGGGCTCAACGCCTTTTTCCGAGCCGTGCTGGAGCCCTGCGACGAGGTGCTCTGCCCTGCGCCGTTCTTCGTGGAGTACGGCTTCTATGTGCAGAACTTCGGCGGCGGGCTGACCCCGGTCAAGGCGTTGCCCCCGGACTTCGGCCTGGACGTCCCGGCCATGGCCGCGGCCATCAACGCCAAGACCCGCGTGGTGCTGATCAACTCGCCCAACAATCCCACGGGAGCCATCTACCCGCGCGAGCAGTTGCAGGCGTTGGCCCAAGCCTTGCGCGAAAAGTCCGCGCAGTTCGGCCGGCCCATCTATCTCGTGTCCGACGAGCCTTACCGTTTCCTGGCCTACGACGGAGCCGAGGTTCCGAGCCTCCTGCCCATCTACGAGCATTCGGTGGTGGCCAGCTCCTTTTCCAAGAATCTTTCCCTGGCCGGCGAGCGCGTGGGCTATCTGCTGGTCAATCCGGCCATGCCCGGCAAGGCCGAGCTGCTGGCTGGCCTGACGCTCACCAACCGCATCCTGGGCTACGTGAACGCACCGGCCATCGGCCAGAAGATCCTGGCCAAGGCCCTGGGCTCGCAGGTGGACGTGTCAATCTACGCGGCGCGGCGCAAGGCCATGGCCGAGGTGCTCGATGCGGCGGGCATCGAATACGCCATGCCGAAGGGCGGCTTCTACTTCTTCCCCAAGGCTCCGGGCGGCGACGATCTGGCCTTTGTCCGGCGGCTGCAGGAGGAGCGCGTGCTGGCCGTGCCCGGTACGGGCTTCGGCTATCCGGGATTCTTCCGCCTGGCCTTCTGCGTTGACGAGAAGATCATCCGCAGGAGCGTGGAGGCTTTCGCGCGGGCCATGAAGGGGTAGAGCGCGAAGCAGAGAGACAGAATGTAAAGAACCCCCGCCTGGAACTACCCGGCGGGGGTTCGTCATTTCGTGGGTGAATCGCGCCGACGGCGGCTGGCTTTAAGGCACTTCGCGAGCGAAATGCGTGGGTCCAGGGCGCGTTCCATAGGGGATATGGCCCTGGTGGATGAGGCTCGGGAGGACAAGCTCCCGGTTCTCATGCAAAACGCTCTATTTCACGCCGCAGGCTTCCATCTTGGCCTCGATGGCCTGGGCGATCTGGCGGCCATAGTCGAAGCACTGGGCCAACATCTCGGCATCCGGGACGTTCTTGGTGCGCACGCCTTCGCCCACGACGTCGATGTTCATGGACGTCAGCCATTCCTTGATGATCTTCACGGACTCGCCGCTCCAGCCGAAGGAGCCGAACACTCCGCCGACCTTGTTCTGGGGCTTGAGACCCTTCATGTACTGCAGCGCGCCGGCCACGTAGGGCAGGATGCCGTTGTTGTGCGTGGGGCTGCCCACGATGACCGCGCCCGAGCGCGAGACCTCGGTCATGACGCTCGTGTGGTGGTTGGCCTTGAGGTGCATCAGGGTCACCTCGCAGCCCGCGTCCTTGAGGCCGTCGCCGATGGCCCTGGCCATGGTTTCAGTGGAGTGCCACATGGTGTCGAAGAGGATCGTGGCGCGCCGGGTCGGATGCTGGGCCGCCAGTTCGGCGTACTGCTGGATGGCGAAGGCCACATCCTTGCCGCGGAACATGAGGCCGTGGTCCGGGGCGATCATGTCGATTTCCCAGCCGAGCTTCTGGATCTGCTCGAAGGTCTTCTGCACGATGGGCGAGAAGGGCAGCACGATGTTGGCGAAGTACTCGCGCATGAGCTCCGTGAGCTTGGCCCGGTCCACCTCGTCCACGAATCGCTCGCTGCTGGCCAAATTCTGGCCGAAGGCATCGCTGGAGATGAGCAGCTTGTCCTCGGGGATGTAGGTCATCATGTTGTCCGGCCAGTGCAGCATGCGCGTTTCCAGGAACTGGAGCGTGCGCCGGCCCAGGGACAGATTCGCGCCCGTGGGCAGGGCCTCGACGGTCCAGCCCTTGTCCTTGATATGGTAGAGCGAATCCATGGCCTTCAGGCCCATGGGCGAGCAGAAGATCTTCTCGGGTTTTACGCGCTCCACGGTTTCCACGAGGCAGCCGGCGTGGTCCGGCTCCAGGTGGTTGACCACCAGGTAATCCACGGCTTCCAGGCCTCCTGCGGCCAGGGCCACGTTCTCGAAGAACTCCTCTTCATGGCCGTGCTTGACGGTGTCGAACAGGGTTACCTTCTCGTCCTTGATGAGGAATGCGTTGTACGTGGTGCCGTTGGGCGAAAGGGCGTAGCCGTGGAAGTCGCGCGTATTGTAGTCCACGGCCCCAACCCAATGGATATCCTTTTTGATTTCCACAGGTCTCATGGTTCTCCTCGCTTGTTGAGGCGTAATGGTATCTTCAAGTATTTCTTAGGAGAAAAAAAGGCCGCTGCAAAGCGTAAAGGCCGGGCCGCTGAGCGCGTGCCCGGCCCTGCATCAATGCCGACGCCGGAAATCAGCCTTCCTTGGAGAACTCGGACTTGGGCGCGCCGCACACGGGGCAGACCCAGTCCTCGGGAACGTCCTCGAACTTGGTGCCGGGATTGACGCCGTTATCCGGGTCGCCGTCTGCGGGATCGTAAACATAGCCACAAATGTTGCAAACATACTTGTCCATGTGTTCCTCCGGTTGTTTGCTCAATGAAAACCCTGAGCGCAGAGACCTCGGTCGGCCCTCATTGGCAGGGACTGCCCTGCGCATCTTCTTCCGCCTCGCCTTCGAAGACGGAGCTGCCCGAGCGGCAGAGGGGGCAGCGCCAATCCTCGGGCAGTTCCTCGAAGGTCGTGCCCGGCTCGATGCCCGACAGGTGGCGCCCTGCTTGGGATCGTAAACGAAGCCGCATACCGTGCACTGCTGCTTGCCCATGGTCTCTCCTTGCGGCCGTGCCATTGTCCGCCTGGATGTCTAATTGGCGGACGGCAAAGCGCGAAATGGCAGGCTATTGCTATTCATAGCCGCTTTATGACGTCAATTCAATATCTTTGGGAAAAGGAGAGTCCCCGCGCAGGGCTCGGCCAATCCGGCGATTCGTCTACTGCGCCTCACGACCTTGTAGGGCCTTCCTCATCCCCGGATCGAGTCTTTTCCTTGGGCGGACTGCCGGGCACCCACCAGCGTGCGGCCTCGCGGGCGGCCTCTTCCGTGGGCACGGCGCGGGTCTTGATTACTGAGACGAGCATGGAGCCGCCGATGAGGACGGCGGTGATTAGCAGGGCCAGTTCCGTGGGCACGACCTTGGCAGCGAAGTAGGCGTTGAGGATCATCTTCGCGCCCACGACCACGAGCACCAGCGACAGGCCGTACTTGAGGTAGTGGAAGCGGTGGATGATTCCCACCAGCGCGAAGTAGAGCGCCCGAAGGCCCAGGATGGCGAAGACGTTGGAGGTGTAGACGATGAAGGGGTCCGTGGTGATGGCGAAGATGGCCGGGATGGAGTCCAGGGCGAATACCAGGTCCGTGAACTCGATGAGCACGAGCACGATCAAGAGCGGCGTGATGTAGAGCACGCCATTGCGCCGGACGAAAAATTTCTGGCCCTCGAAGCCCTCGGTCACGCGGAAGCGGCTGCGCATGAAGCGGTTGATGCGGTTTTCTTCCAGGTTGGGCTCCTGGCCCACGGTCACGAGCATCTTGACGCCCGTGAAGACGAGGAAGGCTCCGAAGATGTAGATGACCCAGTGGAAAGCCTCGATGATCGCCGCGCCGGTCACAATAAGCAGGGCGCGCATGACCAGCGCCCCCAGGATGCCCCAGAAGAGGACCTTGTGCTGATGGGTCTTCGGCACGGCGAAGTGCATGAAGACAAGTACGAAGACGAATATGTTGTCCACGCTCAGGCTCTTCTCGATGAGATAGCCCGTGAAGAACTCCGTGCCGGCCTGATTGCCCAGCACGTAATACACGCCTGCGCCGAAAGCCAGGGACAGAACGAGGTAGCCCAGGCTGAGCAGCAGGGCCTCGCGTACGCCGATCTCGCGCCCCTTGCGGTGTAGGACGCCCAGGTCCAGGCCCAGGAGGGCCAGAACCAGTACGTTGAAGCCGATCCACATCCACGCCGTTTCCACTCTCGATGCTCCTTATTGCGGGTTAGCCTAGCATGGCTGGTTGAGGACGTCTGCCCTGGCTCACGAAAAGGAAGGCCATGGGCTTGAGCGTGCCGGCCGCGAGAGAACGCCCTCGCGGCCGGCATGCGGTTACATTTCGAGCTGCTGAATGCCTTCCAGAATCCATTCGGGCCTGGGCGCGGCCTCGTCTCGGCGGATGTGCCAGACCTCGCGCACCTGCGTGGGCTGAGAGGCGTTCTGGTCCTCGCGCAGCAGCGCATCGTAGAGCACCGTGATCACGGTCTGCTGGCCATCCTTGCGAGCCTCCAGGACACGTGCATTGAGCATGAGGACGTCGGTCTTGTCCGGCATCGGATCCTCGGCGGCCTGGCGCTCGATTTCGGCCAGGACCTCGGGGCTGGTGAAGGCGCGGATGTCCTTAAGGTCGCGTCGGTTCCAGGATGCCTGCAACCTGGCGTACAGGGCCTTGGCGCCGGACAGGAACTCGGCCTCGTCCAGGCCATCGGGCATGGCCGGGCCAGCCTCGGGCGCGGAACTGGCCTGCGCGGAGGCCGAGCGCAGCGAATCCCAGCCGCCGGCGCTTGCGGCCGGGCTGGAGCGGTCCGCCTGGGCTGCGGCATAGGCATACCTGTCGTTGCCGGCCATGGCGGCCGGGTTCGCCTGGGAGACCTTGCGCGAGCGGATGAACCTGAAGAGCATTAGGCCGGCCAGGCCGAACAGCAGTAGCTCAAGGATGCCAATGCCGCCGCCCATGCCGCCGCCGAACAGGAGCGAGCCCAGCAGCCCGCCCACGACCAAGCCACCGAGCATGCCGCCTATGCCGCCGAACTTGGAGAGGAATCCGCCCTGGGCCGGAGCCGCCTGCTGCCCCGGCGTGGCCTGGCGCTGCATGGTGGTCGGATCCTTGGCCGGAGCAGGCTTGTTGTAGCCGCTGGAGTAGGACGACTTGCTGCCAAAGGACTTGCCGCCGCCCATGCGCCTGGCTTCGGCCGAGTCGACCGCCATGAGGAACATGGCGAGCGCGAGCAGCGGCACGATGAGCCAGCGTAACAGGTCCTGGGCCGAAAGGCCCTGCAAGGCCGCGGCTTCGGTGCGCGGGCGCTTGGCGTTCAGGCCGAGCGTAGTAGTCTGTCTGGAATGGAATCGCGAGGTGTGAAACAAGGGACCTCCAAATCTCCGGCAGGTCGCCGGGGTTGGGCTGGAGGTCTCGAAACAAAAAACGAGACTTCCAGCATGATTACTCATGCTGAAGGTCTCGCTCATCGGTGTGGTCCGACGGCAAGGCCAAGCGATCAGGGATCGCCAGTATTGTTGACCTTGCCCGAGAGAGCTACTCCCCTTCAGGTGGAGTCAACTATATAGACGGCCCGGCTGGTGTCAAGGCATACCGGGCCGCTCGGAGCGCTGGCTTAATGCGCTCCGGCGTGGATGAGCGGCTTGAAGCCAAAGGAGGCCACGCGCTCCTCGTTGTGGCAGCTTTCGCAGTCCTTGAGTGTCAGTGTGCTTTTGATGAGCGAGGGATCGCCGGATTCGGCGTGCATGGAGCCCGGGCCGTGGCAGACTTCGCAGCCGGCATTGGCCAGGTGCGGAGTCTGCTCGAAGCTAACGAACCCACCGGGCTGGCCATAGCCCGTGACGTGGCATTCAAAGCATTTGGCCAATTCATTGGGCTTGAGGTCCGTTGCCATGCGGGTCACGTGTTGCGAGGAGCGGGCTTTTTTGGAGTCCTTGCTGTAGCGCTCATACTGCTCTGCGTGGCATTGGCCGCAGGCCTCGCTGCCAACGTACGTCGGACCTTGGGCCGTGAGCCCCGGAACATCCGCCAGCATCAGCAGTGCGATCGTGAATGCAATCAGGATCAAAGCTGTGCGCAATGTGCTAGGCATGGCGGAACCCTCCTCGGGTTGAGGCAGGAGCTAAGTGGCCATCTGGCAGCCAGTTCTTGAGCGGCCTATATCTTTTTTCCGCAATGTGGTCAAAGTGGAAGCTGAATTATCTAATCCTTTTGGGAAGAAAAAAGACGGATTTGAGCAGATTCATACGTAAGCCGAAATGAAATCGGCCCCTGCGGCATGCCGCAGGGGCCGAAAAGACAATCTTGGGCAGACGGCGTTACAGAGCCAAAGTTGCCTTGAAGGCGCTGGCCATGTCCTCCACATCCGCGATGAAGAGCGCTTTGCCGTCCCGGCCGATCGTAAGCGCATTGCCCTGCGTGACCTCGCCCACCAAGGCGCAGTCCTGACCGGCGAAGAGCGCCTCGAAGGCTTGGCGATTACCGGGCTTGACCGTGACCAGCAGGCGGCTGGCCGATTCGGAGTAGAGCAGGGTCAGGTCGTCCAGTCCCGCAGGGGTCGAGGGCACCTTGCCGAGGTCCAGATGGGCGCCCAGGCGGCCACCAAGACACATCTCGGCCAGGGCCACGGCCAAGCCGCCGTCGGACAGGTCGTGGGCCGCGCTGATCAGGCCTTTCTGCATGGCCTGGAAGAGCGTGCGGTAGCGCAGCAGGGCGGATACGGCGTCCACCTGCGGCACATGGCTACCGACAACGCCGAGCTGGCCGGCGATCTCGCTGCCGCCGGTCTCGTCGAAGGTGCGGCCCAGCAGGAAGATCAGCTCGCCTGGCCGCTTGAGGTCCGAGGTCACGCAGCGCTTCACGTCCGGCACGATGCCCACCACGGAATAGAGCACCGTGGGCGGGATGGAGATCTTCTTACCGCCGCCGTAGTAGTCGTTCTTCATGGAGTCCTTGCCCGAGATGCACGGCACGCAGAAGGCCCGGCAGTAGTGGTCCAGGGCCTCGTTGGCGCGCACGAGCTGGGCGAGCTTGTACTCGCCGTCGGGCGTCTTCTCGCTCTGCACCGGATCGCACCAGCAGAAGTTGTCCGTGCCGACCATCTGGTCCGGGTCCGCGCCCACGGCCACGGCATTGCGAACGGCCTCGTCGACGGCGTTGGCCGTCATCCAGTAGGCGTCGAAGTCGCTGAACTTGGGGCAGATGCCGTGGGAGATAACCAAGCCGCGCTCGCTGCCCAGCACGGGCCGCAGGGCTCCGGCGTCGGACGGGCCGTCGCGCAGCGCACCCACCATGGGCTTGACCGCGCTGCCGCCCTGGACCTCGTGGTCGTACTGGCGCACGGCGAATTCCTTGCTGCAGACGTTCAGCCGGCCAAGCATGCTCAGCAGCAGCTCGCCATGGCTCTGCTTGGGCTTCGGCAGCTCCTGGCCGCCGATGGCCGGCCGTTGCCACACGGCGGACAGCTCCATCTGGGGCACGCCGTCGTGCAGGAAATTCATTTCCAGAAAGGCCACCGGCTTGCCGCCATATGTAACATGGAGGTAGCCCGTGTCCGTGAACTCGCCGAGATCCGTGGCATCCACGTCCATCTCAGCGGCCAGGCTCAGGAAGGCTTCGATCTTGTCGGCCGGCACGGCCAGGGTCATGCGCTCCTGCGCTTCGGAGAGCAGGATTTCCCAGGGCCGCAAACCGTCGTACTTGAGCGGCGCTCGCGCCAGATCAAGGCGTGCTCCGCCCGTGTCCTGGGCCATCTCGCCCACGGACGAGGACAGGCCGCCCGCGCCGTTGTCGGTGATGGCGTTGTACAAGCCGGTGTCGCGGGCGCGCATGAGGAAGTCGTACATCTTGCGCTGGGTGATGGGATCGCCGATCTGCACGGCCGTGGCAGGAGAGCCCTCGTGCAGCTCCTCGGAGGAGAATGTCGCGCCGTGGATGCCGTCCTTGCCGATGCGGCCGCCGCACATGACGATGCGGTCGCCAAGGAGGGCCTGCTTGTCATGGCCCGGCTTGCCGTTGACCATGGTCGGAATGGTGCCGAGGGTGCCGCAGTAGACCAGCGGCTTGCCCAGGTAGCGTTCGTCAAAGACGATGGAGCCGTTGACCGTGGGCACGCCGGACTTGTTGCCGCCATGCTCCACGCCCTTCTGCACGCCCTGGAGCACGCGTCGCGGGTGCAGCAGACGCGGGGGCAGTTCGCCCTCGTGGAAGGGCGAGGCGAAGCAGAACACGTCGGTGTTGCACACTAGGTTGGCGCCCATGCCCGTGCCCATGGGATCGCGGTTCACGCCAACGATGCCGGTCAGCGCGCCCCCGTAGGGGTCCAGGGCCGAGGGGCTGTTGTGCGTCTCTACCTTGATGCACACGCTCACGTTCTCGTCGAACTTGAACACGCCGGCGTTGTCCTTGAACACGGACAGACACAGGTCGTCCTTGCCCTTGGCAGCGCGGATGGCCTTGGTGCTTCCGGCGATGAAGGTCTTGAACAGACTGTCGATCTCGTATTGCTGACCGTTCTCGCGGTTATCGTAGCGGATCCTGGCCTGGAAAATTTTGTGCTTGCAGTGCTCGGACCAGGTCTGGGCCAGGGCCTCGACCTCGGCGTCCGTGGGCTCGGCAGGCAAGCCCTGTTTGGCGCGGGCCGCGCGCACTTCGGGCCGTCCATAGTAGGCGCGGATGGCCCGCATCTCCTCCAGGCTCAGGGCCAGGGTATTCTCGCGGCTGAAGGCCAGCATCTGCTCGTCGCTCATGGTCGACAGGGGGATGACAGCCACCTCGTCCACGGAGCGGCCCTTGACCTGCGATGCGCGGGGATCGGTGATGGGGCCTTCCTGGCGCGAGCGCACCTCGATGCATTCGATAAGCTCGTTGGCCAGCAGGTCCTTGCCGATATGCTCCACCTGCTCGCGGGACAGCGCGCCCTTGAACAGGTACTGCGTGGCCGTGTACACGGCCAGGCCCTTGGCCTGCTCGGGCGTGAAACCCAGCACCAGGGCTACCGAAGATTTGGCGGTGCGGCCTTCGTTGTCTGTCACGCCGGGCCGAAAGCCCACTTCCAGCAGCCAGTCCCAGTCCAAGGACGCGGCAAGGGGCGTGCGCGAGGCCGCATGCAGCACGGGGTCGTGCAGCACTGCCTTGTCCAGCACCGTGCCGATCTGGGCCTCGTCCACGCCGTCCACGGTGTAGACCTTGACCACGCGCGCCGATTCCACGGCCATGCCCAGGGCGTCGCGTATCTCGCCCGGCAGGCTCCTGCCCCTGGTATCGGCAACGCTCGGCCGCGTCGCTACTTCAACTCGCCACTGCATGACGTCCTCGCTTTGTGCCTGATGTTGCAGTCGGAGAAGCGGAGCTCTGCCCCGCGCCTCGCCAGGGTCTCTATCCCGAGAAGAGTCCCTGAACCCCGCCGCTCGACTCGCTGACCCGCGAGTTTCGGCGCGGATGCGCCCACGGGGTGAGGAGATAAACATGATATGCCCCTTGGCCAAGCGGCCAAGAGGTCGTAACAAGCCAGAGCAATACTGGGAGGAGAGGTCGCTATCCGCTTGGCGGACATGCGCCGGAGCGGCCGGTTGGAAACGGCTGCGCCGGGGCTATCCGTGCCTTGCGCCATGGATTGTCTCTCCGGCCAGGCGCCTCTGTGTCGTTTATCTTCGTGGGGCAGTCAAGGGCAAAGAGAATGGGGCCGCGGACTGCCCGGCGGAGAATGGAATCCCTGCACGGGCCATATGGAAACACCCGAATTGCACATAGGCGGCGCAAGGCGATGGCGGCAGACTGGCGCGCATGCGCTCAGCGGCTATTTTTCCCGCTGCAGGACGAACTCCAGGGCGCAGTCCAGCACTTTTCTTTCCTCGCTCTCCGGGAAGGCTTCCAGGGCGCGGGCAGCCTTGGCTGCGTACTCGCCGGCCAGGGCGCGGGCGCGCTCCGTACAAGAACTGGACTGGATGTCGGCCAGGAGCTGAGCCAGGGCTTCCTCGCTCAGCGCCTTGGAGCGGATGTCCGACAGCAGGGCTTCGCGCCGCGCGGGGCTCAGGGACTCCAGATGATAGATGAGCGGCAAGGTCAGCTTGCCTTCGCGCAGATCTCCGCCGGCCGGCTTGCCAGAGACGCTGCTGGCCGAGGTGTAGTCCATGGCGTCGTCCACGATCTGGAAGGCGATGCCCATGTTCAGGCCGAAGACCGAGGCGGCTTTGATCAGCTCGTCGCTCACGCCGGCCAGCAGTGCGCCGACCACGCAGGAGGCTTCGAGGAGATAGGCGGTCTTGCCCGTGATGATGTGCAGGTATGTTTCCAGGGAGGAATCCATCTCCCGGGTGTTGACGATCTCGGCCACCTCGCCCGCCACGGTGCGCATGATGGCTTCGGAAAGGCAGGTCGTCAGCCGGGGATCGCCGTAGGAGGCCACGAGCTGGTTGGCCAGGGCCAGGAGCACGTCGCCGGCCAGAACGGCCTCGGTGCGCGAGAATACGATGTGCGCCGCGGCCTTGCCTCGGCGGAGCACCGCGCCGTCCAGGATGTCGTCGTGCAGCAGGGTGGCCGAGTGGAGGAACTCCAGGGAGCAGGCCAATGGATAGATCGCCTCGCCCTTGTGTCCCAGGGCCCTGGCGCAAAGAATGGCCAGCACCGGACGCAGCCGCTTGCCGCCGGCCGCGAGCACGTGCGCGGCGGCAGGGCGCACCAGGGGGTCGAGCTTGTCCGTTTCCCTGGCCAGGAAGTCGTTAATGGCCGGGAGTTGCTGCTCGATATAGGCGGCCAGGACTCGCATGGCCGCATGGTACTGTTCATTGGATCGGCTTATCAAGGCATTTTCTCCTGTCCGGAGCTAACCGGAGCGGGGGTCAAGAGCGTTCGCGCCGCGCGTTCCAGCGCTCGAAGCGCCAGGGGCATGTCCCAGCCCTGGGGCGGGCGCAGTCCCACGAAATTTGAGATCGAGCGGATTTCCAGGAACGGTAGTCCGGCCCGCAGACAGCCCAGGGCCAGGGCGAAACCTTCCATGCTTTCCACGTCGGCCGCATGGCGTGCGCGCAGTTTCTGCGCCCGTGTCGCGCAACCGCTTACTCCGGCCACGGTCAGCCCGTGGACGGACGGCCAGCCGGGCAAGTGCAAGCCCATGGCCGAGGCCGCAGCAGACGGCTTCAGGCCGATGCGCCCGAAGACAGGCCCGTCGGGCGTCAGGGCCTGGGCCAGTTTGAGGCCTCTGGGATCAAGGCCGGCTTCGCCGTACAGGCCGAATTCGGGCCACGTCTCGCTGGCCACCACGGCCAAGCTGCCCAGGGGCAAGCGCTCGGGATCGAAGCTGCCGGCCAGTCCAAGGTTGAGCACGCCGCGCACCCTGTGGCGGGCCAGGGCCATGCCCAGGCCGAAGGCTGCGTTGACCGGGCCGATGCCCGTGGCCGTAGCCAGCACTCCACCTGGGATTGCCGGCAGGTCCAGGCGCACAACCAGCCCTTCGCCCGCAGGGAGAGGCTGGCCGGTCCAGCCGAGGGCGGCCTCAAGCTCCAGGAGCGTGGCCGCCACGATCAGGGCTGCCATGGACCTTCCATCACCGAAAGTTTCAAAGGTGTTCTCAGCTATAGTATTACCGAGGCACATTGACGCAAACCGCTTGGATTGTCCATGTCGGACGCCACGAGGGCTGCTGGTTCCGTCTTTCCGGAGCCGCCCGGCGGCGTCGGAAGAGGTCCTCATATGTGTCTCGGCATGCCGTGCGTTGCGGCCTGAAGCCCGAGCGCTTGGATGTGGACAAGCGCGGCGGCCGCGGCTAGGGTTCCGCCATGCACATAGATTGGACGCACGTGCTGACCGCTCTGGGACTGGCCTTTATCTTCGAGGGCCTGCCGTATTTCCTGTGGGCCGAGAAGATGCCCAAATACCTGCTGCTGCTTTGCACCCGCCCGCCATCCATCCTGCGGCGCATGGGACTGGCCGCCATGCTTGGCGGCCTGCTGCTGATCTACATGGCCCAGAACTAGCGCTCTTAGAGCATTTTGCTTTAGAGAATACTCTGCAAGCCATGCGTCAACATGGTTTGCCGCCGCGTAGGCGCAATTCACTTGCGCCGTCAACGCCGGAGCGAGCGTCTTAAAAGTAATCTGCTCTAGGTCGGCTCGCAGGCCTTGCGGGCTACGTGCAGCACAACTATGCCTGACAGCAGCGGCTGCCAGTAGACCTCGGCGAATCCCGCCGCGCGCATCTCCGCCGCCAGTTCCTTGGCGGGAGGAAAGCCGCGAATGGTTTCTGCCAGGTAGGCATATGCGCTACGATCGCCCGAAATCACCCGTCCCACCGCAGGCAGAATCATATCAAGATACAAGTTGTAGAGCCCTTTCCATACGCGGCTCTTGCCCGAACCGAATTCGAGCACGCACAATCGGCCGCCGGGCTTGAGCGCCTGGTGGATTTCGGCAAAGGCCTCGGAGCGGGGCACGATGTTGCGGATGCCGAAGGCGATGGTCGCGGCGTCCAGGCTGGACGCGGGCAGGGGCAGGCGGCGTCCGTCGGCCAGCACCGGCTGCGCGGACCTGCCGCGTGCCGAGGCCTTGGCCTTGCGCTGTCCACGGCGCAGCATAGGCTCGGTAAAGTCCATGGCCAGCACTCGCGCGCCGGGATATTGGCGCAGGATTTCCAGGCTTACGTCCATGGTTCCGGCGGCCAAGTCCAGGACAAGGCCTGCTTCAGGCAGGCGTAAAGTGCGCACCAGGCGGTAGCGCCAGTAGATGTCCTGGCCCAGGCTCAGGGCGTGGTTGAGGAAATCGTACCAGCCGGCGATGCGGCCGAACATGGAGGCCACCCGCCTGCCGTGCTCCTCGGCTGAGTTGTCCGCGCCATACGGTCGCGCCGGTTGATGGCTCACGATTTGCGCTGCTCCTTGGCCTCGTGCTCGCCGCGTGCGGTTTCGCCGGGAGTCGGCTCGGAGATCGTGCGCAGCACCTCGGAATAAATGGGCTTGAAGTAGTCGGCGAAGTTGGCTGGAGAGATTCGGCCGCCCTCGATGAACTTGACCATGATCTCCTTGGCCACCTGCAGCGCCTGAGCCTTGAGTTTGTCCACGTGACCTCCGGCAAAGAAATTCAGAAAACCCGCCCGTGGGAAACGGTCCTGACCGACGCGGACAAGACCGAGCGGGAAAGGGAACGAAACGCTTAACGCCACGCCCTCTTTTTGCCGGGTCTGTAGCACTTCAGGCTTTAGGCGTCGAGGGAAGACTGCGCGCGGCGGCTCGTCGGGATGGGAAGCATGGTCGGGGCATGGGCTGATCGGCATTAATGGAGCGCGAAAAAAAAAGCAGGGGCATGGCCCGTAGGACCATGCCCCCTGTCATGGCGCGGAGCGCCGAAATTACATGCGGCTCTTGATGGCCTCGATCTCTTCGCGAACGACTTTGGCCGTGGCTTTGGGCAGGGTTCGCCGGATCTCGTCCATGAGCTCGTCACGCAGGGAGCCCATGACGGTGCCTTCCAGGAACTCTTCGAGCTTATCGCGCAGTTCCGTGCCAAAGCGTTCGGCAAAGCTGGACTCCAGGCGTTCGGCCAGGGGTGTCTCCAGGCTCTCGGCCAGGGTTGTCTCCAACTCCAGGCCGACGGTCTTGAGGCGCGCGGACAATAGCTGCTCGACCTTGACGGCCATCTGCCGCTCCAGGCTCGGGGCCAGCTTGTCAACTAGTCGCGCGGCCAGGGCCTCCTCGTCCACGGACACCGGAGCCGGAGGCTGGCGCTTGGCCATGATCTCTTCGATCTGGTCGGGCAAGGAGTTCTCCAGACGCTCGATCTGGTCGATCATGCGGCCCGAGAGGACGATTTCCACCCGGTCGAAGACCTTGTCTTCCACCCGTTCGGCTACCTCGGTCACGATTTCGGCCATGGCTGGCTTGGCTGGCGTGGCGGGTTGGGATGCAAGCCCGGATTCCATGGCTGCCAAGCGTTTTTCCAGCTCGGCCATGCGCTCGGCCTGCACGGCTTGCAACCGGTCCTCCAGTCCTTCCATGCGTTCGGTCAACGACCGCACTTGCGTATCGCCTTCGGCGGCGCCAGATTTGCCGGCCGCTTCCGCGGCTTCCAAGGCCGCGAAGCGCTCCTCCAGGCCGCTCAAGGCCGCCGCTGCAGCCTTTCCGTCCAGGCGGACCGTCAATTCATCCAGGCAGGCCACGGTCTGTTGCAGATCGGCGGCCGTGACTTCGGGGGGGCGGGATTCGAGCATGGCCAGGCGACCATCCATGGCGGCCACGCTGGAGACCAGCGACGCGGCTGGGACCAGATCCTCGTACCCGGCCTGCAAATCGGTAAGCTTCTGGCGCAGGTCGTCCAGATTGCCCAGGGCGGCTTCGTCGAGAACGGGCCGGCTCTCCAGGGCCGTAATCCGCTCCTGCAAGGAGGAGAAGGATTCGTCCAGCTGGGCGGAGGAGGCCTTGCCTGCCAGGGCTGACTCCACTTCCGCGATGCGCGGAGCGAGCGAGGCCAGGTCGTCCAGGCGCTTGGCCAGCGGGGTCAGGTCTTCCTGCGTCAAGCCTTCGGGACGTTCCGCCAGGGCGGCCAAGCGCTGTTGTAGTCCGTCGAAATCGGGAGAGGGCAGGACATCCAGGCGCTGTCCCAGCGTCTCAAGAGCTTGGCGCAGGCCCTCGATATCCTTGACGCCGACTTGATTGGCCTGCTCCTCGATACTTTTCAGCCGGTCTTCCAATTCATCGGCGATGGCTGGAGCCTTGGACAGCTCGGATTCAAGCGTGTTCAGGCGCTCGCGCAGGCCGGAAATTTCTTCGGGATCAACGGACGAAGCCGATGGGACAGATCGCAGAGTCGATACGGCCTCCATGATTTCGGTCCATTCCTCAGGCTTGGGCGCGGCCATGACGTAAACTTCGACGTCGGCCACGCGGTCGGCCAGGGTGCGCGCTTTGGCCAGCTCATCCTTGACCAGTGTCTCCAGGGCTTCCATGCGCCAGCCCATACGTTGCTCGGAAGCCGACGTAGTGGCGGGCTTGGAAGGCGTTTGGAGTTCCGGGGCACGCACCTCGTCCACCGTGGCCATGGGAGCTTCTTCCGGCTCGCGGAGCAGATCGCCGGGGCCGCGCGTGGAGGCAAATGCGGCAGTGGCTTGCCAATCGACAAGTTCCACGGGAATTTCGGGCACCGGGCTCTTACTGAAGTCCGGGACCTCGGTCGGCAGTTCCACCACGGGCGCTCCCTGCGTCGCCGCCTCGACAGTGGCGTAATCGTCCACGTCGGTGAGCAGAAGCACATCTTCCTGCGGATGCCGGATATCTTCCTCGTCGTCACCCAGGAGCTTGGCCAGCTGTTCGTCCTCGGTCAATGCGTCGAGTTCCCCCAGCTCGCCCAGCGCATCGGGCTTTGCAAATTCCTCTGCCTCGGACGGTTCGGGCTGCACAGCCACGTTCATGGTGCGCAGTTCCGTGGGGGCCGCCGCATCCATTTTGTCTTCCAACCCGGACAGGATGTATTCCACCGTGGCTGTACCAGGCTCAGGCTTGGCTCCGGCATAGGCCTCCAAGCCAGCGGGAATGAGGTCGGCCTCGGTGTTGCCGCCGTCCTCCTCCAGTTCGCGCAGAAGCGAGTCGATATCGGCGAGGTCAATCTCCTGGTTCGCTCCTGACAGCCCGTGCAGGTTGAGCTCCCCGTCCTCACCCTTTGATGCGGCGGCCAGGGTGTCTTCGTTCTCGATGTCCCTGAGCAGCTCATCCAGTTCGGCCAAGTCGATTTCCTCATCAATCTCCCGGCCGGCGGAGGAGATTTCCTCGGTGCTGGCCCTGGAGACAGGCGCGTCGCCAAGATCCTCGGTGTCATCCTCCAGGGGGTCGGTCAGATCAAGAATGCCTTCATCCTCCACCAAGCCGGAGTCTTCGTCCAAGGCTTCGGTCAGCTCAAGGACATCATCGTCCAAAGGCTCGATGACCACGTCATCCAGGAGCAGGGCGTCGGCCTCTCCGCCGCTGGGGCGCGAGCTCCCGCCATCATGGAGGGCGGTACCTTCCTCCATGACGTCCATGAGTTCGATGATGTCCTCTTCGGGACGGCTGCCGCGCGTGGTCGGGCACATGATGAAGCTCCTTGATGCGTACGGCGCGTACGACGCGTACGAATGCGTAACGATGGCGTTAAGGCTTGGCCGGCGACCGCCTTCGCCTATTAACTATTATCCGATTGGATTCAACGGGTATCGACCCGGCTTCTTTCGCACTCGCACTTGAGAAAAGCGTGAGTGAAAAAAGGGGCCGCTCAGCGGCCCCGATGCGCACTTGAAACTACTTCTGGTTATGGCACTGGGCGCAGGCCGTGGGGCCGGTCGTCTTCTTAGCCGTCTTCATCTCCTTGTGGCAGCCCTGGCAGCTCATGGGGCTTTTGGAGTGGAAGGCGGTCATGAGGAACTTGGGATCCTTTTCCGTGGCCTTGAAGCTGGTCGTGTCGGCATGACAGCCCTCAGTGGCGCAACCGCCGATTTCGCTCTTGCCGTCCCACTTGTGGTGGCACTTCTGACAGGCCGCTGCATCGGTGCCAAGAGAAGCGTGGGCCTTGTGCGAGAACTTGACCTTGTACTCCAACTTGGCGTTCGGGTTGCTGAGATGGTCGATCACGACATCGGCAGGAACTTGAGGAACGGCCTGAGCAGCCATGGCCATGGTGCCAACCAGGGCCGCGGCGACGAGCATGCTGAATAACTTTTTCATCCCGGATCTACCTCCTTACACCGTTGTAAAGCCTCGCCTAAACACAATTTCCGCTTACACCGCATAGGTAAGGTCCGCCGCGCTTGTCAAGGCGGAGCCCTCACTCTCGGACGATTACGCCCGTGTCAATGGGGCGTCTAGCACTTTTTACCGTATTTATCCATATAGCCGCGAGGTGTAAGCATGCGGCGTCCGCCTGGAGCGGACACGAAGCGCGTTGCGTTATTGCCCACGATCAGCAGTGAGAGCATGTCCACGCGCTCGATGTATGCACCATCCATGCCGTCCAACGCGATGACGTCCACGAGTTGATTCTGGCGATAGCCGTTGCGCACATGCCCAACCGGTGTTCGTGGTCCGCGGTGGCGTCGGATCAGCTCCAGGGCGCGGGGGAGCTGCCAGTCGCGTCTTTTTGAGCGGGGATTATAGATGGCCAGCACGAAATCGGCCTGGGCGGCCAGCTCCACGCGGCGCTCGATGACCTCCCAGGGCGTGAGCAGGTCCGACAGGCTCACGGAGGCGAAGTCGTGCATGAGCGGTGCGCCCAACAGCGCGGCGGCCGCGCATAGCGCAGGGATGCCAGGCACCACCGACAGCTCGATGTCGGCCAGCGCGCCGCATTCCTCGGCCAGCTCCCAGGCCAGGCCGGCCATGCCGTACACGCCCGGATCGCCCGAAGAGACGAGCACCGAGTCCTTGCCGGCACGAGTGGCGTCTATGGCGGCTTGCACACGCTGCATCTCGCGCATCATGCCGCTTTCGATGATCTCCTTGCCGGCCAGCAGCTCGGGCTCAAGCAGGTCCAGGTAGGTGCCGTAACCGGCCACTACGTGCGCGGACTCCAGGGCCTGTCTGGCCATGGGCGCGAGGAGCGCGGCTTCGCCGGGCCCAAGACCCATGATCGTCAGTCTCGCCATGTATTCTCCACTGTCAGTGGCTGCGGGCTCAGGGCCACGGCCACAGTCACGTTGCCCATGATTCGCTTGGGGATCAGCAACCGGGCCCCAGGGCCGGCCGCCAGCAGGGCTGAGGCTTCGGATACGCTGGCCGTGCCCACCTTGTCCTTGACGCGCGGCGATGCGCCGGGCGCGTCCATGCGATCGAGTTCGGCCGCCGGGAAGGTGCGCAGTTGCAGATGCAGTTCGCGCGCCGCGGCCACAAGCCCAGGCTCGTGGGCCTTAAGGTCGATGCTGGCCAGGCAACCCAGTCCTGCCAGGGCATAATCCCGCTGCCTCAAGGTCATTTCGATAGCCTCAAGTATCTCGTCCTTGGATGCGCCACGGCGACAGCCCACGCCGGCTGCGAGCACCCGCGGGTGCAGGGCCAGAAGCAGTCCGGCGTTCAGCGCACGAGGCGGCTGCTTCCAGTGCGCCCACACGGAGGGCTGGTCCGGGTCAAGCAGGGCAGGGTCCGACACATGCTCGAAATGCTCGGCCATGGCCGGATCGTCGCGCGCCCCCAGGTGGTCTTCGGGATCGAACAGGGTCACGCGGCGGCCTTCCAGCAGGGCCGCGCTGACATGTTTGATCTTTGAAGCATCGGCCACGGCCATTCCACGTCGCCGGGCCAGCAGGTCCACGGCGGGCACACCGGCGTTGTCCGTGGCCGTGGTCACGACCGGGGTAGCGCCCACCGCCTCGGCCACGGTCATGGCCAAGTCGTTGGCCCCGCCCAAATGGCCGGAGAGCAGGCTTACGGCGAAGCGGCCCGCTTCGTCCAGCACTACCACGGCCGGATCGAGCGCCTTGCTCTGCAGATGCGGAGCGATGGCGCGCACGGCGATGCCAGCCGCGCACACGAAAATGTGTCCTCGAAATGCGTTGAATGTCTCGGCCAAGCACTCCGGCAGCGAGTCGAAGCTTTTAACGCCCGGCTCACCCGCCAGACGCCGAGGCAGGAACTGCTCGCCGTCCAGGGCTTCGGCCAGCCTGCGGCTCAGCCGCGCACCTTTGCGGGTCACGGCGTACACGGCCACGGCGGGCATGATTATTCCTCTGACTCCTTTTCCGGCTGAGCCTGGGCCAATACCTTGTCGATGCGGTTGCCATCCATATCCACCACCTCGAAGCGCAGCTCATGCCAGACAAGCACGTCGCCCGTTTGCGGTATGCGTCCCAGATGGTGCAGAATGAAGCCGGCCAGGGTCTGGAACTGGCCGTTCATGTGCGCCATGAGTGAGGGCGGGATGCCTAGCAGCGAGACCACTTCGTCCATGGGCATGAGCCCGTCCAGCAGCCAGGAGCCGTCCTCGCGTCGCACGGCCCCGGGCTCGGACATCTGGTCCGCGCCGGGGATGTCGCCCACGATGGCTTCAAGAATATCGTTCAGGGTCACGATGCCGCGGATGTCGCCATACTCGTCCAGGACCATGGCGAAATGCATGCGCTCCTCTTGCTTGAATCGCTCCAGCAGAGCCAGCACCCGCGTGGTTTCCGGCACGTAGATAGGCTGGTGCAGGAACCTGGGGTCGGTGAAGCTTACGCGCCTGTCTTCGGCATAGATCGCCAGGAAGTCCTTGGCCTTGATGACTCCAACGGCTTCGGACAAATCCTCCCGCGCCACGGGGAAGCGCGAGAAGGGACTGGTCATGACCTTGCGCACGTTTTCCTCATATGGGTCGTCCAGATCGATCCATTCGATCTTGGCGCGGTGGATCATGATGGCCTCCACCTGCCGGTCGCCCAAGCGGAAGATGCGCTCCAGCATATCCCGCTCGCCGTGCTCGATGGCTCCGGCCTTGACCGCCTCGCCGGCCATGCCGCGCACATCCTCCTCCGTGACGCGCGGCTCCGCGTGCGGGGATTGGCCCAGCAGGCGCACCACCAGCGCCGTGGAGCCGCTCAAAAGCTTCACGGCCGGCAGGGACAGGCGCATGAGCAGGGTCATGAGCGGCGCGCAGAAGGCGGCCATGCGCTCGGGCGCGCCGAAGGCCAGACGCTTGGGCGCCAGCTCGCCCAGCACCAGGGTCAGGTAGGTCACGGGCGCCACCACCAGGGCGATGGCCAAGCCGCCGGCATACGGGGCCAGGGCCGGGAAATCCGTCAACCACAGCTCCAGCCGCTCGGCCAGCGTGGCCCCGCCGAAGGCGCCGGTGAGCACGCCCACCAGAGTGATGCCGATCTGCACCGTGGACAGGAAGCGCTCGGGCTGCTCCTTGAGACGCAGGGCGAAACGCGCCCCGCGCGCACCGTCCCGTGCCCGGCTCTCCAAGCGTATCTTCATGGACGCGACCACGGCCATCTCGGACATGGCCAGAAAGCCATTGAACAGGATGAGCAGCAGGATCGCGCCGACTTCCAGTAAAACCCTCGTCATGAGCACTCCATCGGCCTGCCCTGCGCGGTAGCAGACCCTGGGTTGCGTATACCCGCAGAGCCGCCGAATTACAAATGGGCGGGCGCGGAATTCGTCGGGAGTCCCTTGAGAATCCCACGGGAATCCCAAGATGCAAGGCTGCCGTGTCGGCATTAGCAGGTCGGGGCGGATGAATCCTTGTTATGCCGTGTTCACGCACGTATGAAGGAGAAAGTCCAACTCCCGCCTTCTGATGCGGGACGGGGAGAGAAGGCCGTTCCGAGACTGTAAATTTTGGACGCGACCGTTCGATAACGGAGGCCGACATGGTTAGCGGACCGAATCGTCCAGGCATGCGGGGCAAGGCAGGCTGCGCGCGGAGTGCATTCATGGCCATCCTGAGTGCCTGTACCGCATGTGCTTTCGTTATCGCAGGGTGCTGGCAGGACGAACCCGCGACGCAGCAGGCCCAAGCTCCGATCACGGTTCTAGTGGCCGAGGTCAGCCAGAAGGACGTTCCCATCTACAAGGAATGGGTCGGGGCCACAGAGGGGCTGGTCAATGCGCAGATACGCGCCCAGGTCAGCGGGTATCTCATAAAGCAGGCCTACCAGGAGGGCCAGCGCGTGCGCCAGGGCCAAGTCCTCTTTCTCATCGACGCCCGTTCTTTTGAATCGGCCATGGCCGAGGCCCAGGAGCAACTGGCCGACGCGCAAGCGCAACACGAAACGGCCAAGGCCACGCTCGCGCGCATCCAGGCCTTGTATAAGGTCCGCGCCGTGAGCGAGCAGATCCTGGACGAGGCAATCGGCAACGAGAAGTCCCGAAGGGCTGAGGTCGGCAAGGCCCAGGCGGCTCTGGAGCAGGCGCGTATCGACTTGAGCTTCACGAGAATAGCCTCGCCCATCGAGGGCATCGCGGGGCTGGCCCAGGCGCAGATCGGCGACCTCGTGGGACCGGCCAGCGAGCCCCTGACGACCGTGTCCACTCTGGATCCCATCAAGGCCTATATCGCCGTCAGCGAGCGCGAGTACCTCCAGGCCGCGCAGGGCGAGCGGAAGCAGGAAGGACCAAGGGACATCCCGCTCACACTGACCCTGGCCGACGGCAGCACATATCCGTATGAAGGCCGCTTTTCCTTCGCCGACCGCAGCGTGGACCCCAATACGGGCACCATCAAAATCGCCACCCTGTTCCCAAATCCAGAGTACATATTGCGGCCCGGTCAATACGCCAAGGTCCGGGCGCGGATGCGCACGGCCCAGAAGGCCCTGCTCGTGCCCCAGCGGGCGGTCAGCGAGATTCAGGGCACGTACCAGGTCGCGGTGGTGGGGCCGAACAACACCGTGGAGGTCCGCCCGGTGCAGGTTGGGGAGCAGATCGGCCAGGAGTGGATTGTCACCGAAGGCCTCAAACCGGGCGAGCGGGTCGTGGCCGAGGGCATCCAGAAGGCCAAACCGGGCGCGACGGTGACGCCCAAGCCTTATGTCCCGGAAGAGCCTGCAGCCGGTTCGCAGGCCAGCCCTGACGTCAGCTCACCGCAAGACGCGCCCGGCGCTCCCGCAACATCCGGTAGGAAGGGCTAGGCCGCCATGGCGCGCTTCTTTGTCGATCGGCCCATCGTGGCCATGGTCATTTCCATCATTATGGTCATCGTGGGCCTTGTGTCCATGCTCGGCCTGCCCATCGCCCAATACCCGGACATCGTGCCGCCCGAAGTGCTCATTTCGGGCACATACATCGGGGCCGACGCGCTCACCGTGGAGCAGTCCGTGGCCACGCCCATCGAGCAGCAGATGAGCGGCGTGGACAACATGAACTATATGAACTCCATAAGCTCAAGCGATGGGCGCATGAGCCTGCGGGTCAACTTCGCCGTGGGCACGGACCCCAACACGGACCAGGTCTTGGCCCAGATGCGCCAGTCCCAGGCCGAGTCGCAGCTTCCGGCCGAGGTGCGCGAATACGGCGTGACAGTGACCAAGTCCACGGCCTCCCCGCTCATGGTCATAGCCCTGACCTCTCCTGACGGCGCCTACGACGAGACCTTCCTGGCCAACTACGCCTACATAAACCTGAACGACCAGCTGTTGCGCGTGCCTGGCATTTCGCAAGTCACGATCTTCGGAGCCGGGCAATACTCCATGCGTCTGTGGGTCAATCCGGACACCCTGGCCAGGCTGAACATCACGGTCCCGGAAATCATCTCGGCCGTGCAGGCCCAGAACACGGTCAATCCGGCAGGTAGGATCGGCGACGAGCCCGTGCCCGCGGGGCAGGATTTCACCTACACGGTGCGCGCCAAGGGGCGGCTCACCACGCCCGAGGAATTCGAGCAGATCGTGGTGCGCGCCAACCCGGACGGCTCCATCGTGCGCATCAAGGACGTGGCCAGGGCCGAGCTCGGCGCGCAGGTCTACAACCTCAAGGGCCGCCTCGACGGTCAGCCCGCCGCGGCAATCGCCGTCTACCAGTTGCCGGGCTCCAACGCTATCCAGGCAGCCGACGGTGTGCGCAGGCTCATGGCGGAACAGGCCGAGCGCTTTCCTCCCGGCCTGGAGTTCGTCCTGGCGCTGGACACCACGCTGCCCATCACCGAGGGCATCGATGAAATCGTGCAGACGCTCTTCGAGGCCATGCTGCTCGTGCTCATCGTGGTGTTCATCTTTTTGCAGAGTTTCCGGGCCACGCTCATCCCCATGGTCGCCGTGCCGGTTTCGCTCATCGGCACCTTCGCGGTCTTCCCCCTGCTCGGCTTCACCATCAACACCCTGTCGCTGCTGGGCCTCGTGCTGGCCATCGGCATCGTGGTGGACGACGCCATCGTGGTGGTCGAGGCCGTGGAGCACCACATCAGCCAAGGCCTGTCGTCCCGAGAAGCCACACTGCAGGCCATGCGCGAGGTCACCGGACCGGTGGTCGTCACTTCGCTCATCATGGTGGCGGTGTTCGTGCCCACGGTGTTCATTCCGGGCATAACCGGCAGGCTCTACCAGCAGTTCGCCGTGACCATCGCCGTGTCGGTGGTCATCTCCTCGATCAACGCCCTGACTCTCAGCCCTGCGCTGTCGGCGCTCTTGCTCCGTCCGCGCAAGGAGATGCGCGGGCCGCTGGGCTGGTTCTTCCGTAAGTTCAACGCCGCTTTCGGCAAGGCCACGCATGGTTATGTGGGCCTGAGCGCCGGGCTAATCCGCAAGGCCTTCCTGGGACTGGTCATCCTCGGTCTGGTCGCGGCCGGGGCCTGGCTCGCGGGGCGAGATATCCCGACGGGATTTCTGCCGGAGGAGGACCAGGGCTATTTCTTCGTGAACGTGTCCCTGCCGCCGGGATCGTCCCTACAGCGCACCGATGCGGTCTGTAGGCAGGTGGAGGATATCCTGGCCAAGACGCCCGGCGTAGCGCACACGACCACTATCGTGGGCTACAGCATGCTCAGCCAGGTCTACTCCACCTACTCCGGCTTCTACTTCGTGACTCTCAAGGAGTGGGCCGAGCGCAGCGCGCCCGAGGAGCAGTACAAGGCCATCCTAACCCACGTGAACATGGCCCTGGCCGCATTGCCCGAAGCGAACGCCATGGCCTTTTCGCCGCCGGCCATTCCCGGCATCGGCACGTCGGGCGGCGTGACCTTCATGCTGGAGGACCGCTCGGGCCAGGACATCGAGTTTTTGGCGGCCAACACTGCCAAGTTCGTCCAGGCCGCGCAGCAGCGGCCGGAGATCGCTTCGGCCGTGAGCATGTTCCAGCCTGCGGTGCCCCAGGTCTACGTGGATGTGGACCGCGACAAGGCGCTAATGCAGGGCCTCGATTTGGGCGAGGTCTACAAGACCGTGCAGGCTTTCATGGGCGGAGCCATGGTCAATTACTTCAACCGCTTCGGACGTCAATGGCAGGTCTATGTGCAGGCCGAGGGCGAGTTCCGCACCTCGGCGGAGAACCTCGGCCAGTTCTACGTGCGGAACGCCGAGGGCGACGCCGTACCCCTGTCGGCCATCACGACCACGCAACCCGTGGCCGGCCCGGAGTACACCACGCGTTTCAACCTGTACCGCTGCGCCCAGATCAATGCCGCGTCCAGGCCGGGCGTAAGCTCGATCCAGGCAATGGCCGCGCTGGAGGACGTATTCCGCCAGACCATGCCCCCGGAAATGGGCTTCGACTACATGGGCATGTCCTACCAGGAGAAGCAGGCCCGCGAGGGCGTCCCGGCCTCGGCGATATTCCTGCTTTCCCTCCTGTTCGTATTCCTGCTGCTGGCCGCGCAGTACGACAGCTGGAGCCTGCCTTTCAGCGTGCTGCTCGGCACGCCAATCGCTGTCTTCGGAGCCTTTGCCGCCCTGTGGCTGCGCGGGCTGGAGAGCAACGTCTACGCGCAGATCGGCCTGGTCATGCTCATTGCTCTTGCGGCCAAGAACGCCATCCTCATCGTCGAGTTCGCCAAGCTGGAGCACGAGCAGGGCAAGCCCCTGATCGAGGCGGCGCTGGGAGCCGCGCGGCTGCGTCTGCGGCCCATCCTGATGACATCATTCGCCTTCATCCTGGGCTGTATTCCCTTGTGGACCGCCGCCGGCGCGGGAGCCCTGTCCCGCCGCGTCATCGGCACGGACGTTGTCGGCGGCATGCTCGCGGCCACGCTCTTGGGTGTATTCCTGGTGCCGATGCTGTATGTGCTG
Source organism: Desulfocurvibacter africanus subsp. africanus DSM 2603 (assembly GCF_000422545.1). Lineage (NCBI taxonomy): Bacteria > Pseudomonadati > Thermodesulfobacteriota > Desulfovibrionia > Desulfovibrionales > Desulfovibrionaceae > Desulfocurvibacter > Desulfocurvibacter africanus. The sequence goes on along the minus strand of NZ_AULZ01000016.1, from coordinate 39,746 downwards.
GTGCAGGGATTGAGCGAAAGAGTAGGAAGGAAGAAGGGTAAGTAACGCGTGTTGCTCCGGCGCAACACTACAAAAAAACGCGGGGTCCAGGGGAATCATTCCCCTGGCGGGAGAGGGTTCGGGAGAGGGCAGGGCCCTCTCCCGATTTCATTTTCCTACAACTGCGCCGAGCGCACCGCTTCCAGGGTTATGTTGATGTCGCGATCGCTGTGCGCGAAGGACAGGAAGGCGCACTCGTAGCCTGACGGCGCGAGGTACACGCCTTTCTCGCGCATGTGCGCGTAGAAGCGGGTGTAACGCGCCGAGTCGGCCGTGCTGGCCGTGGGGAAGTCCACGATCTCGGGTGTCTGGGTAAAGAAGACGGTGAAGATCGAGGCGATCTGGTTGATGACCACGGGCACGGACTTTTCCGCGAATATGGACTTCAGTTCCGCCCCCAGGGCCTGTGTGCGCTGCTCCAGCCCCGCGTAATCGGCGCGGGAGAGCAGTTCCAGGGTACAGGTGCCGGCGGCCATGGCCACGGGGTTACCGGACAGGGTGCCGGCCTGGTACACGTCGCCGCAGGGCGCGACGCGCTGCATGATATCGCGCCGTCCGCCGTAGGCCCCCACGGGGAAGCCGCCGCCGATGATCTTGCCCAGGCAGGTCAGGTCGGGCTGGATGCCGAAGCGCTTTTGGGCTCCGCCGAAATCCACACGGAAGCCGGTGATTACCTCGTCGAAAATGAGCAGCGCGCCGTACTGGCGGGTGATCTCGCGCAGCCCTTCCAGAAAGCCGGGTTTGGGCAGCACCAGTCCCATGTTGCCGGCCACGGGCTCCACAATGATGCAGGCGATGTCATCGCCGTGACGCTCGAAATGGGCCTTGACCTGCTCCAGGTCGTTGTACTGTGCGAGCAGCGTGTGGGCCACCACGTCGGCGGGCACGCCGGGCGTGCCGGGAATGGCCAGGGTGGCAACGCCCGAGCCGGCCGACGCCAGGAACGGATCGCCGTGGCCGTGATAGCCGCCGATGAATTTGAGCACCTTGTTGCGGCCGGTGTAGCCGCGGGCCAGGCGCAGGGCGCTCATGGTGGCCTCGGTGCCGGAGTTGACCATGCGCACCATCTCCACCGTGGGCAGGGCATGGCAGACGGCCCTAGCCAGGTCGATCTCGGCCTCGCAGGGCGCGCCGTAGCTGGCGCCCTTCTTGGCGGCGGCCACGGCCACTTCGGTCACGTCCGGATGGGCGTGGCCCAGGATCATGGGACCCCAGGAGAGCACGTAGTCGATGTAGGAGGCGCCCTCCACGCTGGTGATCCTGGATCCTTCGGCCTTCTTGATGAACAGGGGCGTGGCGTCCACGGACTTGCAGGCCCGCACGGGGCTGTTGACCCCGCCCGGTATGTACTTCTGGGCTTCCTGGAAGAGAGTTTCAGATAGGCTCATGCTTCGTTCCTCACTTGCCGGATTGGCCTGAGTGGGCCGTCTGTGGGTTTTGGTCCTCGAAGTAGCGCATGGATGTCTTTTTAAGTTCCCGCACGGATTCCAGCACGTCGTACTGGTCCACGCCCGTGGCCACGGCCAGTTCGCGCGCCAGGCGCAGGCAGTCGCCGGGGTTCTGGCCGTGGATCATGGTGTACAGATTGTAGGGCCAGTCCAGGCAGTCCTTGCGGTGGTAGCAGTGGGAGATCTCGGGCCGCTCGGCCATGATGTTGGCCACCTGGTCCATGTCCTTGTCGTCCTCGACATACCAGGCGACCATGGCGTTGTGGCCGTAGCCGGCTTTCTGGTGGCGCAGGGTGGCCCCGAAACGGCGGATGACTCCCGTCGTTTTTAGGCCGCGCAGCAGCTCCAGGACTTCGTCCTCGTCGAGGCCGGCCTGGGCGGCAATGTCCGCGAAGGGCGTGGCGGAGTCGGGCAGGTCGGCCTGGACCATGGCCAGGGCGCGTTTCTGGGCTTGGCTGAAGGTCGGATTGCTCATGTATTGTCCGTGATCATGGTCGGGTTTTGGCGCGGTTTTGTCTTGCAGAGTGCGTAGTGATAACCGCTTCATGACGAGCTGGCAACACGGCTTGCCTGGTTGCCGACACGTCGCGGCCATTATGCCCTGGCGCATGCATCTCTTCAACGGCCTGCGATGGCCGCCCGAAGCGGCGGCCCTTGCGTACATTGGGCGAGCTCGACGTTCCGGCCGCTCCGGGCTTGCCATGCGACCAAGGGCCGCGTACTCTGCCTGTCTTGATCGGCCTGTGCCGCACTAGCTCGCGCATAGAGCCTACGCACAATTCCCTTCCTTTCAAGGAGTGAGCGCATGCGATTTGCTGTCTTAGGCAGTGGAAGCTGGGGCACCACGCTGGCCAACCTGCTGGCCAAGAAAGGCCATGAAACCCGCTTGTTGGTCCGTGAGCAGGAGCTCCTGGCGGAGATCGTCTCCAAGCGTGAGAATTCGTGGTACATGCCCGGCATCAAGCTGCACGAGGGCCTGGAGGCCAGCACCGACCCGGCCGTGGTTATGAAGGACGCGGAGGTCTTCCTGTGCGCCATTCCAAGCCAGTTCCTCCGTTCGGCGCTCATGAGCATGCGCGATCTCATGCCCAAGAAGCCCGTGGTGCTCTGCGCCAGCAAGGGCATCGAGCTGAACAGCCTGCACACCATGTCCCAGGTGGTGGAGGACTCGCTGGCAAGCCTTAAGCCGCGCTTCGCCATGCTCTCGGGACCGAGCTTCGCCCTGGAGGTCAGCCGCGAACTGCCCACGGCCGTAACTCTGGGCTGCTGCTACAAAAAGCTGGGCATCATGCTCCAGGAGGCCCTGGCAACGGATTACTTCCGCGTGTACACCACCACCGACTATCGCGGCGTGGAGTTGGGCGGAGCCATCAAGAACATCATCGCCATCGCCGCCGGCATTGCCGACGGGCTGAGCTTCGGCTCCAATGCCCGCGCCGCGCTCATCACCCGTGGGCTGGCCGAGATGAGCCGCCTGGGCGTGGCCATGGGCGCCAAGCCGGCCACGTTCATGGGCCTGTCGGGCATGGGCGACCTCGTGCTGACCTGCACGGGCGAGCTTTCCCGCAACCGTCAGGTAGGCCTGCGGCTGGGCAAGGGCCAGAAGCTCCTGGATATCCTGGGCCAGATGAAGATGGTCGCCGAAGGCGTCAAGACCACCGAGGCCGTGCATGGCCTGGGCAAGATGCTCGAAGTGGAGTTGCCCATCACCGAACAGGTGTACGAGGTGCTCTATAACGGCAAGGACCCGGAGCAGGCCGTTCGGGAGCTGATGGGACGCGAGCTGAAGCAGGAAGCGTAAGCGCGGCAAGTCAACGTCGATCCAAATACGAACGCCGGCCGGAAACATTTCCGGCCGGCGTATTCATTTCGTCCCCGCACGCTCAGTTCACCCCTCGCTCGACGCGTCCGGCTCCTTAAGTTCATCCGGGGCTGGCGTCTCCGCGGTAAGCTCTTTCGCTTCGCCGGCATGTCCCTCGTCCGCCAGCTTCTGGGCCATTTTGCTGGCCTCCTCATGGTCCGGGTTCAGCTTGAGAGTCTGGGTGAAGTAGAACATGGCCATGGGCAGATTGCCCGCGCGCCAGAAAATATAGCCCAGATTGTAGCAGACCGTGTCGTTGTCCTGGCCGAACTCGCCGTTCGTAACCAGCGCCCGCTCGACTTCAGCCGCTGCATTCTCGTATTCCTCGCCATCCATGAAGGCCAAGGCCAGATTGTAGCGGATAATCTCGTCCTCGGGTGCGATGTCCAGGGCCTTGCGGTATTCCGCCACGGCCTCGCGCCACTTGCCCTGCATGCGCAGCACCAGCCCCAGTGCGTTGAAGGTCTCCATGTCCGAACGGGACAGGATTTTTTGCTTGGCCTCCAGACTGTAGCGCAGGTAGCGCTCGGCCAGTTCCGGGGCTTGGGCCATGCATTGCTCGGCAATGTTGCGGGACAGCCCGCTGATGAGGCTCATGGCCTGGTCCGTGGTGAGCTTGACGGCCTTGCCGAATTCCCGGTCCGCGGCGGACAGGTTGCCGAGCTTGAGCTTGAGGCCGCCGATCTGCACCTTGCGTTCGACATTGAGCGGGGAAAGCCTGTCCAGTCGCTCCAGGTACTCCAACTCCTTCACCGAGTCGCCCAACTCGCTGTAGGTCTGGATGAGCCGCTTGATGGGCTCCAGGTACAGTTCGGCCGAGTGGTGGGCTTCGGCATAGGCGGACAGGGCATCCTCGTGGCGCTCCATGGCCCGCAAGGCGTCGCCCACGAGCATGAGCGCGGACGGGCTGTCGGGCTTGTGGCGCAGAGCTTCCTCGCCCAGAGTCATGGCCATGGACGTGTTGCCGCGCAGCAGGTGGCTCTTGCCCTTTTCCAGCAGGTCTCCGAGCTTGCCCATGGGCCGTATGGCATTGGCCAGCTTCTCGGCCAGGGCGCGTTCTCCAATGGGCTTGGTGATGACGCTGTCCGTGCCGAGTTCGTGAAGGAGGATGAGCAGGTCCTCCTGGATTTCGCGCGTGAGCAGAATGATGCGCACCAGCGGGAAGAAAAGCTTGACGTGTTTGATGAGCTGGATGTGGGAAATTCCCTCGATCTCCCGCTCCACGAGGAGCACGAGCTTGCGGTCGCGCGCGGCGAGTTGGCCGATGGCTTTCATGGCGTCCTCGGCCGAGGTGTGAATGCGGCAGCAGACCGGCTTCAGGGCCAGGACTTGAACCACTGTCCGCGTGAATACGTTCAGGAAGCCGGCATCCTTGGTGAGCAGGAGAAACAGGCCGTTTTCCTGCAAGACGAAATTCTGTACAGGCTGTGCGAGCCTGGTGAGTACTTCCATGGAGGCGACTTGTCCTGTTATGATGTCTTGTGGAGCCCGCCGTGACAGGCGGATCGGAGCGCCAGAGTCTGGCGTTTGTACTCGCGCATGAGCGTGGGCGTCAAGTTTCGCCGGAACCGGCCTGGTTTGGCCTGAAACTGATCGAAAGGTGGGCCGCGCGGGCCGTGATGGCCCGCTGGAAGCTTCGCATCCAACTGTGATACTCGGACAAGGCGTTATCAGCGCGGAATTGGAAAGTCCGGGACGGACTGCGACCGTCCGCCAAACCAGAGGGGTCCATGGATCAGCTCGTGCTCGGCGCCAAGTCACTGGCGCTGCTCCTGTTCGTCAATTTCGTCCCGCCTGCCCTGGCCCTGAAGCTGCGGCGGCGTTGGGATCGTCCACTGGACCTGGGGCGGCGCTTCATGGACGGACGGCCCCTGCTCGGTCCGCACAAGACCGTGCGCGGCCTGGCCGGCTCGGTCCTCGGCGGCGGCCTGGGCGGCCTGCTGTTGGGCCTGCCCCTGTGGCTCGGCCTGGCCACGGGGCTTGCGAGCATGGCCGGAGACTTGCTTACGAGCTTCATCAAGCGCCGCCTGGACAAATCCAGCGGTCAGGACGTGCCGGGCCTGGATCAGTTCCTGGAAGGCTTCTTGGCTGTGATCGTGCTGGCCCATGCGCTGCCGTTGGGACCTGTCGTATCAACGCTGGTTCTGGCCGGCTTTTGCCTGGCTGCCTACTATTCTTCGGCCTGGTACAAAAACGTGTTCTACAGCCGGCCAAGGCCCGGATATCCGCGGCCTTTCCATCCGCGCACTCGCTGGCGCGAGTACCGCTGCTGCCGTCTGTCCAGCCGGCCGCTCATGTACCTGTTCAATCTCAAGGAAGGACTGCTTTATAACGGATTCATCACCAGTGTTTTCCATTTGGCGGGATTGACGCCTCATGGCCGCCGCAATGCTCTGGAAGTTGGCCTGACCTCCATCGCCCCAACCTTGCCTGGGCTGCCGCTGGCCTTTGGCGGCTACCGCATCCTGTTCGCCACGGACCTGCACCTGGACGGCCTGGACGGCTTGGACGAACGGCTGCGGGCGCTGGTGCGCGACGAACGCTTCGACCTGTGTCTACTGGGCGGTGATTTGCGCTACGGGACCTTCGGCAACTTCGGCCCTGCGCTCGATCGGTTGGCCCGCGTCCTGGCCCGCGTCCAGGCCCGCGACGGCGTGCTGGCGGTCATGGGCAATCACGACTGCCTGGAGATCGTGGGCCCGTTGCGCGACATGGGCGTGCAGGTGCTGCTAAACGAGGCATGGCCCATCACACGGGGCCGCCATCGGCTGTGGATCGCCGGGGTGGACGACCCCCACGCCTACCGTTGCGCCGACCCGAGGGCTGCCATGCAGGATGTTCCGCCTGACGAAACAGCCATCATGCTGGCGCACAGCCCCGAGGCGGCCGTGGAAGCCTCGGCCCTTGGCGCGGCGCTCTACCTGTGCGGCCACACCCATGGCGGCCAGATCAGTTTGCCGCGTATCGGCCCCGTGGTGACCAACATGCGCGGCCCGCGTTCCATGGCCGCGGGTTTGTGGAGCCTGGACGGCATGGTCGGCTACACAAGCACGGGCGCGGGGGTGTCCGGCGCACCTGTGCGCTTCGGCACGAGAGGGGAGATAGTGTCGGTGACCTTGCGGCGGGAGGAGCCTGTTATCCAAAAGGATGATGTTGCCTAGGCCACATTGCATTTGACCTGGGAGAGAGCGCTGCCCTCCCCCAGACCCACTTCCGCCAGGGAAATGATTTTCCTAGCTCCCCATTTTATTTGCAAACGGCTTTAATGCTGGGTGCTTACTGCCGCATCTGTTCGATGATGCCCTTTAGCTCCTGGGCCAGGCGGGCCAGGTCGGCCACGGCCTGGGCGGACTGGTTCATGGCGTCGGATGTTTCGGAAGAGATGCGGCTGATCTCCTCGATGCTGCGGTTGATCTGCTCGCTGGCGGCGGACTGCTCCTCGCTGGCTGTGGCGATGCCGCGCACCTGGTCGGCGGTCTGCTCGACCATGGTCACGATGCCCTTGAGGGCCTGGCCCGAGCGGCCGGCCAGTTCCGTGGACTCCTGGATGGCCGAGGTCGTGGCATCGGTGTTGGCGACGCTTTTGCGCACGCTGTCCTGAATGGACTTGATGGAATCTTCCACGTCGCGCGTGGCGTTCATTGTCTTTTCGGCCAGCTTGCGCACCTCGTCCGCCACGACCGCGAAACCTCGACCGGCCTCGCCCGCGCGGGCCGCTTCGATAGCCGCGTTGAGCGCCAGCAGGTTGGTCTGGTCGGCGATGTCCGAAATGACGCCCAGGATCTGGCCGATGCCCTGGGCCTGCTCGCCAAGCTTGGTCATGTCGCCCTTGAGTTCCGTGGCCTTGGAGTTGATGCGGCCGATGACCTGCACCACGGAGGCCACCACGGTCTCGCCGTCCTTGGCCATGCCCTTGGTGCGCTCGGCAAGGTCGGCCACACCGGAGGCGTTGCGGGCAACCTCCAGCACGCTTGAGTTCATCTGCTCCATGGCCGTGGCCGCCTCTCCCGTGCGCGATTGCTGCTCGGCCGCGCCCTGGCTGGACTGCTCCACCTGGGCCGAGAGTTCCTCGGAGGCCGAAGAGACGCGTTCGGAGATCAGGTCGGCCTCTTGGGCCACGCGTGCCATGCTTTCGTTTTGCTGGCGGATGAGTGCTTCCTGTTCCTTGCTCTTGCTCAGATCCACATAAATACAGAACCCGCCAATGATCCGGCCGTCCAGGTCCGTCAGCGAAGCTATGTTGGCAAACGCATGCACGAGTCCACCCTTGTGACCCGTGACCTGGAGTTCCTGGTTGCGTACGGTTTCACCCGTTTTCATGCACTTGCCCACAAGGGTCGAGCGTGTGGCGTCTTTGTAGAAGACCTGAGCCATGATCTTGCCGAGATGACGCTCCGGCGGGCCGTCGAGCTGGAGCATGTCCAGGCAGGGCTGGTTGATGAAAGTGATGTGCTCGTTCGTGTCCACCACGAGGCAGGGCACGGTCATGCCGTGCATGAGGCCCTGACTCATGCCCAGCTTGTTCTTTAGCTCGGCCACCATGGCCGCCACGTTGCCGCTCAGGGCCGAAAATTCGTACTTGAACGTGCCGTCGAGCTTGGCCTTGAAGTCGCCCTGGGCGATGCGCTTAGTGAAATCCTCGATGGCCTGCACGGGCCGGGTCACCGTGCTACGCATAACCAGGGCCAACAGGCCGACAAGACAGGTGATGATGGCCACGCCGATGCCTAGAAGCGCGAGGGTCTGGTGTTTGGCAGTCGCGGTCAGCTCGTCGGTGTAGGCGCTCATGCACACGATCCAGCCCGATTCCGGCTCGTGCAGCACGCTCAGGAACTTATCTTCGCCTTCCCATTCGTACTCGCTATTGCCGTCCTTGGTGCGCAGGGCCTGCCGAACGAAATCGTGCTGCGAGATGTCCTTGAGGAGGAGATTCTTGTCGGCGGCATGGGCGATGAGCACGCCAGTGGTGTCCAAAATGAAGCCGTAGCCCCGCTCGCCGAAGCGGATTGGGTCAAGCATTTTTTCCGTGAAGCGATTCCAGAGCGGCAGGAAAGCCACGCAGCCCAGGATCTGGCCAGTTGCTCCGCGCACCGGCGCGGCCACGGCAAAGACGAGCTGCTCGCCTTCCCGGAATACGGAGCTGGAGATTTGCGGCTCATGGCTGCCCAATGCCGCGCGCACGTAGTCCTTGTCCGACAGGTTCTGGCCGGCCAGGCTGCGCATATTCTGATCGAAGCCCGTCAGAACCACGCCGTTGCGGTCGAGGGCCAGCATGCTCCAGATTGAGTCGCCGTAGGAGCGCATGTAGCTCTCCAGCCGTTCGGTCGCCCGCGCGGGATTGCCTGTTTGCAGGGCCTCTTTGATGGCAGCCTGGCTTGCCAGGGTTGCGGCGCGATCCTTGTGCTCGGCCATTTGCCAGCTCAAGGCATCGGATACGGCGTGGACGGAGTGCTCCATCGATTGTTCTTGCAGCTGCAAGGCAAGTTCATAGGAGGTCTTGCTGACATACATGACCATGGCTGCCACGGCAGATACAATAGCCAGCGAGACAATGGACAAGACGACGGTGCTGATATGCCGTGCTTGAAATTTCATGCAGCATTTCCTTTGGGCAGTTTTATAGTGAATGCAAAATCTACAGTAGCTGAAAATTTGCGTCAACGTGAGAGGCAATAAATAGGTTTTTGACAGTAAATTTATTGATAGTGTATTGTATAGAGTCAAGGCTATGGCAAGATATTGGTTGTGGCAGTTTGAATGCGGCGGTAATTCCTTATGCTATGACGGAAGCGCGAAGGCATGGGCGGTTCGATGAATCCAAAGAAGCGAGAGTGCAATGGCAGGGCGGATGCGTAACGGGACAAGGCAGACGGTAAAGGCCGAATGGTTTAAAACAGGGCTGCCTGCGTGGCAGGCAGCCCTTCAAACCTAGTGCAAGTCGTTACTCGACTGAGCCAGCTGGAATTACACGGTATGATTGCACCGATTGATCGGTAATGCCGTTTGCAAGTTTGTTCAGTTCAAGCTGCTTCCAGCCGTGCGTCTAGATAGGCGGAGCGATATGCACGAGCACGCGCATGTCCGTCGTGGCCCGCACTCCGTGGGGTACGCGGATGTCGCACACGAGCACGTCGCCGGTGTGCGCGGGCATGGCTTGGTCGTTCTCGGCCAGGAATTCGCCCTCGCCCTCGATGATGGCGATGGAGACCTGTCCGTCCAGGTCGTGGGCGTGCACGGGCAGGCTCTGGCCGGCCTTGAAATTGAAGTTGATGATCTTGAAATCCGGAGATTCGTGCACCAGCAGCATGGAGAAGGCCTTATCCTTGAAGCCGTTCTCCTTGAACATCTCGATCTTGCGCATGTAGTCCTCCTTGGCTGTCGTGGCTTCGCGTTGTCTTCGAACAGAATATAACAACACACGTGAGCATTGACCGTGACCCGCGTCACAAGGCATGATTTTTTTAGTCAGGAGAATGCAATGAGTCTAGCTAACACATTGTCCAGCGTGCCGTTGTTCACCGGGCTGCAGCCGGATCAGCTCGAACGCATCGCGCGCATAGCCGTGGACAGGCCAGTAGACAGGGGACAGATGCTCTTTTTCGAGCGCGGCGAGGCCGAAGGTTTCTACATCGTGGCCGAGGGCAAGGTGAAGATCTTTCGTTCCGCGCCCGACGGACGCGAGGCCGTTCTGCATATCTACGGCGTGGGCGAGTCCTTCGGCGAGGTGCCCATGTTCATGGGCGGACGTTTTCCGGCCAGCGCGGCGGCCGTGGAGAAGGGCAAGGTAATTTTTCTGCCCCGGGCGGAACTGGCGCGGCTCATCCGTGAGGACGCGACTTTGGCCATGAACATGCTGGCCTCCCTATCGGGCAAGCTGCGCGAATTCGCGGGTAAGATCGAGGCGTTGACCCTACAGGAGATCCCGCAGCGGCTGTCGGCATACCTGCTGGACCTGAGCGAGCGCGAAGGCGATGCGGATGCGGTGGAGTTGGACATGGCCAAGGGGCTGCTGGCCAGCTTCCTGGGAGCCACGCGCGAAACACTCTCGCGGGCCCTTTCGCGCATGGCCGAGCAGAGCTTTATCGAGGTCAAGGGCCGCACCATCCGCCTGCTGGACCGGGCTGGGCTGGAAGACCTGGCCAGCGGCGAAGTGCGGCTGTAAGCAAGCCTAAGAGCCGGGAAGGGCGTCGCCCTCCCCGGACCCCACCCACCAGGGAGCGCGGCTCCCTGGACCCTTTATTCGGAATCGGCCCTTTCCAAGTGGAGGAACCACTTGGAAAGGGCCGATTCCGCGTGCTCATGTTTCTTTTTCACAAACATTTGAGCGGATTCATAGCCGTTTAGGCTATGAATCCGCTCAAAAAAACGGGGGCTGGGGGGATGATTCCCCCCAGCCGCCGGAGGCCTCTTCATTCTTGATAGCTACAGGGACAAACAAGCCTTTTACCAGTTGGTCTTGAGCAGCTCGAAGTGGGCTTGCGGGTGTATGCAGGCGGGGCAGAGCTCTGGCGCGCTGAAATCCTCGTGCAGGTAGCCGCAGTTGCGGCAGCGCCAGACGACCTTCTCGGGGCGGCGGAACACGAGACCCTTGTCGATGTTCTCGGCCAGCTCGCGGTAGCGGCGCTCGTGGAACTGCTCTGCCACGGAGACCTTGCGGAAGACCAGGGCGATTTCCGGGAAGCCTTCGGACATGGCCACCTCGGCATAGCCGGGATACATGTCCATGTGCTCGTGGCGCTCGCCGTCGGCCGAGGCGATGAGGTTGTCGCGGGTGGCACCGATGATGCCGGCCGGGAAAGCGTACTCGACCATGGCCTCGCCGCCTTCGAGGAACTTGAAGAAGCGCTTGGCGTGCTCTTTCTCCTGATTGGCGGTCTCCTCGAAGATATGCGAGATCTGCACGTAGCCTTCGCCCTTGGCCTTGGAAGCGAAGTAGGTGTAGCGGTTGCGGGCCTGGGACTCGCCAGCGAAGGCGGTCAGCAGGTTTTTCTCGGTCTGCGTGCCGCGCACGGACTTCTGTGACATGCCATCCTCCTGAGGATTGCTGCTTGTTTGCAAAGAAAAGGTCTGATTTAGCAATCAATTTATCAGGTTTTGGGCCATTGTCCAGAGCTTAGGAATTGATGTGCAGCGAATGCGCCGAAAGCTAGGCCGAGCAGCCTCGCACGGGGGCACCGCCCAGTCGGCAGCGGCAGGGCGTGCGGCGGGGGCTTTCTCCGTCGCATCCTCGGCGGAAGGCACAAGCTCCAGATCGGCCCGCAACTTGACCAAGAGCTCGTCGCGGCGGTAGCCGATATCCTTAAGGATGTGGTCGTCCAGCGTCTGCAACTCGCGTAGCAGCGCCCATTCGCGCTGTTTCCGCCGCCAAGACCGCAATCCGGCGGCGATGGTATTTCCCAGCCGCAGCAATACACCACCCTCAATTCCCGAAGCGTTCCTCCCGTTCATGGCCGCACCTCCTTGGTCGCCTTGACTTCCAGGGCACCATGGGTCAAACCTGCTGATAAGACAAACGAATAGGTTTCATGTCTCCAATAAGCACAGCTAATGGAGTGTGCCATGCAACTGCCCAACGACTTGCTCAGGACGTTCATGACCGTAGCCGACACGCAGAGCTTCACGCGAGCTGGTCAGGCGGTTAATCTGACACAGTCGGCAGTGAGCCAGCAGATCAAGCGGCTGGAGCAGGAGCTAGGCCAGGAGCTGTTCGCGCGTAACGGCCGCGAGGTGGCGATCACCCCGGCCGGCGAAGCATTGCTGCCTTATGCCCGGCGCATGCTGCTCCTGCACGACGAGGCTGTTTCAGCTTTGTCCAGACCCGAGATGGTCGGCCTGGTGCGCTTGGGCTCACCCGATGACTATGCCGCGCGCTTCCTGCCTTCAATCCTGGCCCGTTTCGCTCAGGCCTTCCCGCGCGTGCAGGTCTACGTGCGCTGTGAGCCGAGCTCCCGCCTTCACCATCTGCTCGTCGAGGGCAGCCTGGACCTAATCGTGGTTACGGCCTGAGAAGATCCCTGTCCGGGCGAGGTCGTCGCCCACGAACCCGTTGTATGGGCCGCCTCAGCTCATCATCTGGTCCATGAACAGGATCCGCTGCCCCTAGCCGTGTTCCACAAGGGCTGCACTTTTCGGGAGTGGGCCGTGAGCGCCCTCGACGCCATTGGCCGCTCTCACCGCATCGCCTATGTAAGTCCGAGCATCGCCGGCATCCAGGCCGCCATGGCCGCAGGATTGGCCGTGGCACCCATCGGCCTTAGCGCCGTGCCCCATGGCGCGCGGCTGCTCACGCCGGACATGGGCTTCCCGGCCCTGCCCACGGCCCGGCTCATGCTGCGGCGCAACCCCGAATCACGCTCGCCCGCGGTGAACTGCCTGGCCGAGCACATGGCCGAAGGCTTCCGCGAGAACCAGGCCGTGCTGCCATGAGGGCCACCGTCAGGAGTTTTGCACAAGAGCCGGAAAAGGCGCCGCCTTCCCCGAGCCCAGCTATCGAGGGCTATTCCCGTTAAGGGGACGCTCTGGGGCCCACATTTCATTTGCGAACGACTTTGGCGCAAAAAAAGCCCCCGGAATCTTCCCGGAGGCTTTGCCTTTTGGAAAAATGAATCGGCTCTACGTCGTGGGCAAATATTTCTCGATTTCGTAGGCCGAGACGTGCATGCGGAATTCGTCCCATTCGGCTTTCTTGGCCTTTACGTACTCGCGGTGCATGTGCTCGCCGAGGATTTCCTTCAGCACCGCGGACTTCTCCAGATTAGCCACGGCCTCGTTGAGCGAGCCGGGCACGGCCGATATGCCGCGCTTGAGCATCTCATCCTCGGTCATCTTGAAGATGTTGTCCTCCACGGGTGTGCTCAGTTCGTAGCCCTCATCGATGCCCTTGAGGCCGCAGCCGAGCATGACCGCAAAGGCCAGATACGGGTTGCAGGTGGGGTCCGGGCAGCGCAGTTCGATGCGCGTGGCGGCCTCCTTGCCGGGCTTGTACATGGGCACGCGGATGAGCGCCGAGCGGTTGCGGTTGGCCCAGGCGATGTACACTGGCGCTTCGTAGCCCGGCACCAGCCGCTTGTAGGAGTTGACCAGCGGATTGGTGATGGCCACGAACTCGGGCGCGTGCCGCAGCAGGCCGGCGATGTAGCTCTTGCATTCCTTGGACAAGTTATGAGACTCGCCGGCGTCGAAGAAGGCGTTGCGGCCGTTCTTGAACAGTGATTGGTGCACGTGCATGCCCGAGCCGTTCTCGCCGAACAGGGGCTTGGGCATGAAGGTCGCGTATACGCCGTGCTTGCGGGCCGTCTCCTTGACGATGACCTTGTAGGTCACGGCGATGTCGGCCATCCTGAGTGCTTCCTGATAGCGCAGGTCGATTTCGTGCTGCGAGGGCGCGACTTCGTGGTGGCTGTATTCCACGGCGATGCCCATGCGATCCAAGTTGAAGATGATGTCGCGACGGATATCGTTGCCAAGGTCGAGCGGCGGGGCGTCGAAGTAGCCGCCCACGTCCATGATGGTCGGGTCCGTGGGGCTGGCGAAGATGAAGAATTCGAGCTCCGGACCGACGTACATGGTGTAGCCCTTGGCCGCGGCCTTCTCCAACTGGGTCTTGAGTACGTGGCGCGGATCGCCGGCAAAGGGCGTGCCGTCGGGGTTTTTTATATCGCAGAACATGCGCGCCACAGGCCGGTCGCTTGGCCGCCAGGCTGCGAGCTGAAATGTGCTCGGGTCAGGGAAGGCCACCATGTCCGACTCCTCGATGCGTGTGAAGCCGAGGATGGAGGAGCCGTCGAAGCCCATGCCCTCCTCGAAGGCGGCCTCCAGTTCGTTGGGGGTGATCTGGAAGCTTTTGAGAGTGCCCAATATGTCGATGAACCAAAAATGGATAAAGCTGATCTTGTAGTCTTTGACCGCCTTGAGCACATCGTCGGCGTTCTTGCAGTTGAATACTGGCATCTCCATATGCTGTCCTCCTGGAAACCTGTTGCGGGATATGGCCATTTTTCAGGCTTGGCGGCCGCCCCTTTGTGTTCATCAATGGTCATCACCTGGCTCGGGCAGTACATGTTGGGACTCTGGAGCCAAGGAGTCCCAAATATCGATTTCATAGCCTACTTTCCAAGGTTTTCAAAGGCTTTTAGCCTGCAAAGGTTTCAATTCAAGATGGGCATACGGTCTTTTAACTATTTTGTGAATCAATGCCCTATCAAGCCCAACAAGCCATGAAATCCTTTCGGATGAATTGGATATAGTAGGATTCTGCTTGGCTCATTCAGCGCATATCCGAGGAATGCGATATTTGTGATTTGGACACACTGCCGCTTACCAGGCCTGCTGAATTGAATAAACTCACGTTTAAGCCTTGAAAAGTTCTTGAATAAGGGCCAAAAGAGGCCACATCCAAGCACGATGCCCGCTACTGGAAGAGGATGGGCTTGACCCATATTCCAAGCTTGGAAGGCGCTTTTATAGCCAATTCATGATTTGCAAAATTGTGATTATTATTTTGAAAACCTTGTTCATTTTTGCAAGAATCCATAAGTCAAAGCCTAGCTGTCTTTCTATAAACTGTTGATAAATTTGGTTTAATAATTATTGGCGCGGAACATGATATAGAGATGCAACTCCTCTGGGAGTTGGCTGTGGTTCCGAAATTTGGAACCAGGCGGATAATTGTAAAACCATAGAAGGCCCGAGAGCCGGAACGGAGCGTAGTGCCCGTCATGCCGGCCAGGTTCCACCACATCGCGTAAGGAGAGACGAGGCATGAGCGGATCCCAGGCCCGCGTGAAAGCCATCGCGGCCATTACCAAGTACAAGGCCGAGAAGCCCGGCAAGCCTGTCGAAGGGCTCAAGCTCGAGAAGCTCTACGGGGCAAACGTCTTCAGCGAATCGGTCATGCAGGAACGGCTCCCGAAGGCCATCTTCAAGTCGCTGAAGAAAACCATCAAGACGGGAGCGAAGCTCGATCCCACCGTTGCCGACGCCGTGGCCACGGCCATGAAGGATTGGGCCATCTCCAAGGGCGCCACCCACTACACGCACGTATTCTACCCGCTGACCGGCCTGACCGCCGAGAAGCATGACTCCTTCCTCGTCCCCGACGGCAAGGGTGGCGCCATGGCCGAGTTCGAGGGCAAGCAGCTCATTCAGGGCGAGCCCGACGCTTCGTCCTTCCCTTCGGGCGGTCTGCGCTCGACCTTCGAGGCTCGCGGCTACACCGCTTGGGACGTGACCTCTCCGGCCTACATCATGGAGAGCCCCAATGGCACGACCCTGTGCATTCCCACGGCTTTCCTGTCCTGGACCGGCGAGGCCCTGGACAAGAAAACCCCGCTGCTGCGCTCGCTGCAGGCCCTGGACAAGCAGGCCAGGCGCGTGCTCAAGCTCTTCGGCAAGGAGCCCAAGGATCGCGTGACCTGCTTCGCCGGCATCGAGCAGGAGTATTTCCTTATCGACCGCAACTTCTTCTTTGCCCGGCCCGACCTGTTCATCGCCGGTCGCAGCCTGTTCGGCTGCAAGCCGCCCAAGGGTCAGGAGTTCGAGGACCAGTATTTCGGAGCCATCCCGCGCCGCGTGCTGAATTGCATGATGGAAGTCGAGGAAGACCTCTACAAGATGGGCATACCGGTGAAGACGCGCCATAACGAAGTCGCGCCTTCCCAATACGAGATCGCGCCCCTCTTCGAGGAAGGCAACATGGCCACGGACCATAACCACTTGGTCATGCACACCCTGCGCCGCGTGGCCAAACGCTATGGCCTGGCCTGCCTGCTGCACGAGAAGCCCTTCGCCGGCATCAACGGCTCGGGCAAGCACCTGAACTACTCCATCGGCAACTCCGAGCTCGGTTCCTTGTTCGATCCGGGCGATACGCCGCACGAGAACATGCAGTTCCTGGTCTTTTGCGCCGCGGCCATCCGCGCCGTGCACAAGTACGGAGCCGTGCTGCGCTCCACCGTGGCCAGCGCGAGCAACGATCACCGCCTCGGCGCCAACGAGGCGCCCCCGGCCATCATGTCCATGTACCTGGGCGAGATGCTCACCGATGTCTTCACCCAGATCAAGAACGGCGGCGCCAAGTCGTCCAAGGCCAAGAGCGTCATGAACATCGGCGTGGACACCCTTCCGCCGCTGCCCATGGATCCAGGCGACCGCAACCGCACCAGCCCCTTCGCCTTCACGGGCAACCGCTTCGAGTTCCGCGCCGTGGGCTCCTCCATGTCCGTGGCTGGTCCGCAGGTGGCCCTGAACGCCATGATGACCGAGTCCCTGGACTTCATCGCCACCGAGTTGGAGAAGAAGACCGGCGGCGACATGAAGAAGCTGAGCAAGGCCGTGCAGGAAGTGCTGCAGGAGATCATGCAGAAGCACGACGCCATCATCTTCAACGGCGACGGTTACTCCGAGGCTTGGCACAAGGAAGCCGAGAAGCGCGGCCTGCCCAACCTGCGCTGCACGCCCGAGGCTCTGCCCGCGCTGACCACGCCTGAGACTCTCGATCTGTTCACCAAGTACGGCATCTTCTCCGAGCGTGAGCTGCGCTCCCGCCAGGACATCTACGTCGAGTACTACTGCCGGACCGTGATGTCCGAGGCCAACCTGGTGGTCAAGATGGCCAAGACGACCATCTACCCGGCCGCCCTGCAGTATCAGAAGGACCTTGCCGGCACTGGCTCGGCCCTGGAAAAGCCGGTCAAGGACAAGGCCGCTGCTCTGCTCGATGCCGTAGCAAGGCTGGAGAAGGCCATGGCCATGCATCTGCCCGACATCCTGGAAGAGGCCAAGCACCTCTGCGGCGTCGTGCTGCCGGCCATGAACGATGTCCGCGCCGTGGCCGACGATCTGGAAGGTCTGGTGGCCGACGATCTGTGGCCCCTGCCCAGCTACATGGAAATGCTGTTCATCAAGTAGACCCCAAGCCCTGCTTACGTCGAAAGGCCCGCCGCAAGGCGGGCCTTTCCTGTTATTAGAGCATTTGCTTTTGAAAATGCTCTGCAAGCCATGCGTCGGCATGGCTTGTCGCCGCGTAGGCGTAGGCGCAATTCACTTGCGCCGTAAACGCCGTAGCGGGCGTCTTAAAAGCAATCTGCCCTAGCCTGTTGCATAAGAGCCGGGAAGGGATTGTCCTTCCCGGCTCCTTCAAATCATTTCCGCATGCTGATCGCTTGCGTCGCAAGTCCGTGTGTTTTTTGTCCTGAACTAGGCAAGCGACACCTCGCGCGAATCGAAACAGCGTGGCTATATCGCCTCGAAGCTATCCAGCCACACACCCGGGCCGCTCGCACCGGAATTCTCGGCTTCGGCCACGCGAACGACCCGGCCCTCGCGGTAGACGACCACGATATCGGCCAGAGCCTGCACGTCCTCGGGATCATGGGTCACGAGCACGGCGGGGATGTTCAGCATGTCCAGCAGCCGGCGCGTCTCGCGACGCACGCGCACCCGCAGTGGCTGGTCCAGGGCAGAGAACGGCTCGTCCAACAACAGCAGTTCTGGGCTGGGAGCCACGGCCCTGGCCAGGGCTACGCGCTGACGCTGGCCGCCCGAGATCTCCCCGGGCAGGCAGCCCGCCAATTCGGCCAGGCCGAACAACTCCAGAACATCGTCCACGCGTTTGGATTGCGCTGCCGTGAGCCTGCGGAAGAGCCTCCGCAAGCCGAAGGCCGCGTTCTGGCGCACGGTCAGGTGTGGAAACAGGGCGTAGTCCTGGAATACGAAGCCGACCCTGCGCTGACTGGGCGGCACGAACAAGCCTTGTTCCGAGTCGAACAGCACGCGTTCGCCCATGGCGATGCGCCCCCGGTCCGGTCGCAGCAGCCCGGCCAGAGCCAAGAGCGTCAGCGACTTGCCCGAGCCCGAGGGACCGAACAGGGCCAGCCGCTCGCCGTGGGTCGTGATACGGCTTTGCAGTGTGAACTGGCGGGACTGGTTCGAGAGCCGTTTCTCTATATCGATGTGAAACAACATGCTGCACCTACGGCATGGCCGAGCCGCCGGAATTTACGGCTTCTTGAAGCCCCATTTGGACAGGATGGCCCGACCTTCGTCGCTGCCCAGGAAGTCCAGAAAGGACAAGGCAAGATCCTTATGCGTCGAGTCGGCCATGACAGCTATGGGATAAGTCACCGGCTGTTCCAGTTCGATCTCGGACAAGACATAGACCTTTTCCCGTTCTTTGGCCGCATCGGTGGCGTAGACGAAACCGGCGTCCACCTCGTCGCGAGCCAAGTAATCGAGCACCTGGCGCACGGACTCGCCATAGATGAACTTGGGCGCAAGGGCATCCCACTTGCCGGCCTTGACCAGGGCCTGCTTGGCGTACTGGCCGGCGGGCACGGTCTCGGGCGTGCCCAGGGCGATGCGCTGGACACCCTTCTTCTCCAGGTCGGCGGTGGACCGGATCTTGGCCGGGTTGTCGGCTGGCACGGCCAGCACCAGGGCATTGGCAGCGAAGTCCTTGCGCGTGCCGGCTGCAACAAAGCCTTTCTTTTCGGCTTCATTCATCCATTTCTGGTTGGCCGAGGCGAACACGTCCACGGGCGCTCCCTGTTCGATCTGCTTGTAGAGTGGCCCGGAGGCTGCGAAGTTCATGACCAGCGTGTTGCCGTGGTGCGCGGCCTCGAACAATGGTTTGATTTCGTTGAAGGCGTCGGTAAGGCTGGCCGCGGCTGAAACGGTCAACTCCGCGGCTCGCGCCGGGATCACCATGGTCAGGGCGAGGAAACAGGACAGAATCAGGCGTTTCATGGCGTTCTCCTTATTTATGAACGGAACGGCTTATGCCTTGGGCTTCACGAGTTTGCTTGTGATCACGAGGATAAGAGCGCAGACGATGGAGATGGTAACCACCAGGACGTTGGCCAGGTCGTCTTGGCCTGCCTGCGTGGCGCTGTATACAGCCAGTGACAAGGTCTGGGTCCTGCCGGGCAGGTTGCCGGCGACCATAAGTGTGGCCCCGAACTCTCCCATGGCCCTGGCCAAGGCCAACATGGTTCCGGCCATGATGCCGCGCAGTGCCAGCGGCAGCGACACGCGCAGGAAAACCTCCAGTTCGCTCGCGCCCAGGGTGCGCGCGGCGTTCTCCAGGTTTGCGCTTACGCCCTCCAAAGCGGCTCGGGCGGATTTGAACACGAGGGGGAAGGCGACCACGGATGCGGCTATGACCGCGCCCTGCCAGGTGAACATGAGGTTCAAGCCGAAATTGTCGTACAGCCATTTGCCCAGCAGGCCGCGACGGCCGATGAGCACGATGAGGTAGTAGCCCAGCACCGTTGGCGGCAGCACCAAGGGCAGGGTCAGCACGGCGTCCAGCCAGTCGCGGCCCGGAAAGCGGTAGCGCGCCAGGACATAGGCGCAGGCCACGCCCATGAGCAGTGCGGCGGCGGTGGCCAGCCCGGCCACGCGCAAGGTGAGCAGCAGGGGGGACAGGAAGGCGTCAATGCTCATGCACTTCTCCTGGCTGACGAACCAAGGCTGGAACCCTTAGCAGCAACAGGAATGCCAAAGGGGAAATGGCTGTTGAAGAGGCAGAGAATCAATCCTGTCATTCCATATTGGCTACTATAATGTAACTGCATGCTTCAAAAATGAATGCTTAAGCAAGTACCCTTTTGTCACATTGTATAGATAAATAATTTATCATGCTTCTGAATATTAATTCAATCAAAAGTTAGATTGATCACGAATTGAATATGAATCGTGACGGTGTCCATGCCTGCCAATGCATGCATTGGATGTTGGGGATGTGTATCCAGGTGATGGATGTCGCTTGATTTCTTGTTATCAGGGCTGATTAAGGCCACCGAGCCAGTTATCGGTCGTCTGGATGTCAGCTATGATTGATTCAGACGTGCTGATGACTTTCAAATTGTGCCTGAAATACGATCTTTCACACCAAACCTTGGTCATGGTGCAAAAATCATTGAAGTGCGGCCAAGCGTGCATGATGCTTAGGGGAAATAGCGATCTATTGCGCGGTGGTTGGCAAGAGCATATGCATATTTAGAGACGTATCAATGAACATGATGCAAGGCACGCGTGCGATAGGATAGGTTGTTTTTCCGAGTTGAATATCAAATAAGCAGAGGATGACCGCTTGGCCGATCTCGCCAGGGAAAATGAACGTCTCCGCGCGGAAATCGATCGATTGGCAAGCTACCGAGACATGATCGAGAGCTCGCCTGACCTCGTCATGCGCTTCAGCGCGGAGGGGCGCATCCTTTTCGCCAATCCCGCCATCGAAGGGCTGACCGGCCTGCGGCCCGAAATGACTCTTGGCCTTACGCCACAGGAAATCGGCTTCCCCGAGGATGATTCCGAGCGCATTCATCAGGCCGTGCTGGAGGTCATCGCCACGGGCCGGGGCTTTCTGGACGAAGTGACCCTGTACACGCTGCAGGGCGAGGTGATCCTCCAGTTCCGCTATGCCCTGCAACGGGATGCGCAGAGGCATGGCGCGGCCGTGCTTGGCTTCGCCCGGAACATCACCAGGGAAAAGCGCCTTGAGCGCTCGCACAGGCTGGCCAAAGAGCAGGCCGAGGCCCTGGCGAGCGAGGTGTCAACCATTCTGGCCTCCATGGTCGACGGAGTCGGCGTTTACGGGCCGGGCGGCGAATTGCGCTACATGAACCGGGCCGGCGAAGCCATCCTTGACCGCTCGCTCGAAGAGAGGTGCATGAGCATGCGCGATCGCTGGGCTCTGCTGCGCCTGGAGACGCCGGATGGCCATGTCCTGCCCGATGACCAGCGCCCAGTTTTCCGTGCCCTGCAGGGCGAGACGGTGCACTACGAGCGGCTGGTAATTCGCAGGGGATGCGGCGGCAAGTTGATTTGCCTGAGCGCCGCGCCCATCAGGAACGCCGAGGGAACCCTGCTCGGGGCCGTGGCCACGTTCAAGGACATGACCCACAAGCATGCGCTGGAGCAGCAGCGCGAGGAACTCCTGGCCGCGCTCAAAGCCGAGCGGGCCCTGCTGCAGGCCGTGTTTAAGAGCGCGCCCGGGGGCATACTGGTCACGGATCCCTTCGGACGGCTGACCATGGCGAATCCCGCGGCCGATAACATCCGCGGCGAGCCCTATCCGATAGGCAGGACTGTCTGGGAGATTGAGGATTTCACTATTCTACGTCCCGACGGCAGGCCCTGGCCAAAGGATGAACTGCCCCTAGAGCGTTCGGCCCTGCATGGCGAGATCAGTGAAAGGGTCAGGATGTCGTTCGTCCAACCTAATGGCGCTCGTCGCGAGATCCTGTGCAACACCGCGCCCATTCGCGACGAGCAGGATCGCCCTACCGGGGCCGTGGGCGTATTCCAGGACATCACGGAACTCTGCGAAACCATGGAGGCTTTGCGCGTAAGCCGCAACGAAATCCGCACGCTTGTCGAGAACGTTCCGGACCTGATCGTGCGCGTGAACCGGCAGTACTGCCGCACGTACATCAATCATGCCTGGGAAAAGTACACGGGAAGGTCCGCCGCAGAGTATATCAATACGCATATTTCCGAGCCCTTCCTGCCAGAACGTGCGGACTACCTGGTCCCATACCGCAAGGCTCTGGATGAGGCCTTCGCCACGGGCGAGCGCAGGAGTTTCGACTGCTCCTACCTCACCCGCTTGGGTGTGGCCCATTTAAGCACCTTCATCATCCCGGAGTTCTCCTCCGATGGGGAGGTCGAGAGCGCCCTGGTGATGGCCCGCGATGTGACCGCGCTCAAAGCGCTGGAGCACGAGTTGCGCCAAGCCAAGGAGATTGCCGAGGAAGCCAGCAGGGCCAAGAGCGAGTTCCTGGCGCACATGAGCCACGAGATCCGCACGCCTCTGAACGGAATGCTGGGCATGGCCGAACTGGCCGAATCAGCCACCCTTGAGGAGCGGACCAGGCACTTCCTGCACCTTGCGCGCGAATCGGGCAATCATCTGCTGGGCCTCATCAACGACATCCTCGATCTGTCCAGGATCGAGGCTGGGGAGCTGCGCATCGAACGATACGGCTTCGACTTGCGGGCCGAGGTGCGTTTGCTCGCCGAATCCATGTCCGTGCTGGCGGACCAGAAGGGGCTCTTGCTGGAGTGCCGCCTGGATGAGCGCATCCCCAAGTACCTGCTGGGCGATGCCGGGCGACTACGACAGATTCTCGTCAACCTCGTGGGCAATGCCCTCAAGTTCACCCGGCAGGGAGGCGTGCTGTTGCTGGTCGAGTCGGGAGAGGGACAGACCGTCGAACAGGGCGATATCCGGCTGCTGTTTTCGGTCAGCGATACCGGCATCGGCATCGAGAAGGACAAGTTCCCCACGATCTTCGAGAACTTCGCTAAGCTGGACGATTCGGCCGAGCAGGTGGGTACGGGGCTGGGCCTGTCCATCTGTCGGCGGCTCGTGGAGATGATGGGCGGACGCATATGGCTGGAGAGCGAGGTCGGTGTCGGCAGCACATTCCACGTCAGCCTGCCTTTCGGGCAGCAGGTCGCTTCCGCGCAGGCCGTTCAGGAAAGCTTGGCTCCATGCGAGACGAAATCCGCCGTCCGGGTGCGGCCGCTGAAAATCTTGCTGGCCGAAGACAATGAGATCAATCAGTTCTTCGTCTCGACTCTTCTCGAAGACAGGGGACATAGCGTCACCATCGCGGGCAACGGCCTGGAGGCTGTGCAGCGCCTCAAGTCCGAACGTTACGACCTGATTTTCATGGACGCGCGCATGCCGGTCATGGACGGTGTGGAAGCCACGCGCATCATCCGTTCCAATCCGCCAGCGGGCGTCGATCCGGCCACGCCCATCATCGCCCTGACCGCCTATACCTTGCAGGGCGATCGTGAACGGCTCATGGCCGAAGGCATGGATGACTATCTGGCCAAGCCCGTGGATTCGAACGAACTGGATCGAATGCTAGCACGCTTATTTCCGACGGACGAGACGGACGAATAGAGCATTTTGCTTTTGAAAATGCTCTGCAAGCCATGCGTCGGCATGGCTTGCCGCCCCGCAGGCGTAGGCGGAATGTAATTCCGCCGTCAACGCCGAAGGGAGCGTCTGAAATGCAAAATGCTATAATCGACACCAAATGAGAGACACGGCGGCGACGGATAAAAGGGGAGGGCTGGGCCCTCCCCTTTTCTGGTGTGCGTTCGCCGGCTGCTACTTGGCGTTGGGCGTGAAGAGCTGCTTGCCCATGAGCTTGAAGTCGCCGATCAGCTTCTGGGTCTTTTTGCTGGCCATCCAGTCGGAGTACTGCTTGGCAAGCGCGTGCTTGGCATTGGGGCAGTTCTTCTGGCTCAGGGTGACGACGCTGTACTGGTTGAAGAGCACCTTGTCGCCCTCCACCAGGACGACCAGCGGCGGATTGCCCTTGTTGTCGGCTTCGTATTTGATGAACGTGCCGCGATCGGCCATGACGTAGCCGTTCTTCTCCGTGGCGACGGCGATGCTCTGCAGCATGCCCTGGCCCGTGGACACGTACCACTTTTCCTTGTCGGGCGTTCCGCCGCCGACCTTATCCCACAGGGTCAGCTCGGCCTTGTGCGTGCCGGAATTGTCGCCGCGGCTGACGAAGGTCGCGCCATTCTTGCGGATGGCGGCCAGGGCCTCGGCCACGCTCTTGCCCTTTACCTTGGCCGGGTCGGACTTGGGTCCCATGATGACGAAGTCGTTATACATAACCTCGGTGCGTGTATCGCCAAAGCCCTGCTCCACGAACTTCTTCTCGGCCGAGGGCGCGTGCACCAGCAGCACGTCCACGTCGCAGGTTTCGCCCAGCTTGAGTGCCTTGCCGGTGCCCGTAGCGGTCCAGCGCAGCTCTATGCCGGTGTCCTCCGTGAACTTGGGCGCCAGATAATCCAGCAGGCCCGTATCGTCGGTGGAGGTCGTGGTGGCCATCATGAGCGTTTCGGCGGCCATGAGAGGCGCGGCCAGCATCAGTGCCGCGGTCAGTGTGAGGGTCAGGCTCAGGGACAGGATGCGCAGAGTCTTCTTCATGTCCGGAAATCCTCCATGTTTTGGTTAGCCAGACGTAAGACTTCCACTATGGCAAATCTGGCATAAAGAAAAGCCCCAGTCTTTTGTATATGATGCAATCCAAGCCTCACTTTTCGACAGAGACGTGTTGGAGCACCTTGATTTGTCGCCGAGGCTTGCCTTTCCGGCAGATGAGGTTATGTTGGTGCCAAACCATGAGTAATCTACGCGTCTTTGCCTGTAAGCCCTGAAGTATGCAAGTTTCCTATTCAACAGTGGAGGAGCAATGGCGTTCGACTATGATACCGAAAAGCGCCGCTTAGAGCGCAAGTTGGCGGCGGTCGAGAAGAAGGGCTTCCTGCCCAAGGAACTGCTGGACATGGTCGGCCGCACCGCGCGCTTGCAGTTGGAGGCGCAACGCGAGGTGCGCGTGGAAGTGCCCACGGACCTGGGCGACGCCATGCGTGCGGCCCTCGGCGCGCCCCTCTTGCCCAGGGCGGAATTCGGCTGTGACCGCGAACAGGCCCTGCGCCTGTTCGGAGAGTTGCTGAGTGTGACGGCCGATGCCGGCGGAGCCTTGGCCGATGCGTCCGCAACGGTGCGCAAGGCCGTGGAAGAGGACGCGTTGGACCCTGACGAGGCCTTGTCCCGTTTTCTCGCGGGCGACGAGGCCTTTTTCCAGGAGTGGGGCCAAAAGACCCCCGGCGCGCCAAGGCTGTTGTCATTCCTGGTCCAGGCCAGCCTGACCCCGAGCCTGCGCGCGACAGCCGAGGCCGTTGCCGATCGGGCCAAGCTGGACGTGGCCCGGAACAACGGACACTGTCCGATCTGCGGCAGTCTGCCCTTCATCGGTTCTCTGCGCGAGAAGGAAGGCTACCGCTACCTGAGCTGCTCCTTCTGTCACAGCGATTACAGGGCAAAGCGTCTGGCCTGCGCCTACTGCGGCGAGGACAACCAGCAACACCTGGAATATTTCGAGTCCGCTGACGAGCCCGGCTATCGCGTGGAGTTGTGCCACTCGTGCAAACGCTATGTGAAGACAGCGGATTTCCGTAACTTCGATAGGCTTTGCGTGCCGGGCCTGGATGATCTCGAATCCCTGGCCCTGGATATTCGCGCCGTCGAGGAGGGCTACAGCAGGCCGACCCTGTCGGCCTGGGGGTTCTAGCCATGACGGCCAATCCGGCGGAAAATTTGGTCCAGGTAGCTTGTCGCCAATTCAAGAATGGCGCATGGCGCGACTTCGAGGACGTGGTCAGCCGCGAGGAGATCATGGCCGTCGCCGTGGCTGGTCAGCAGCCACGCTTCCTGTGGGCCTATCCCCACGATCTGGAGACGTTGGCCCTGGGCCATGTCAGGCTGGAGGTCTGCGGCGCGCTGCAGGAACCGGTGCTCACCACGCGCCAGGGCAACAACTTCTACCTCGACTTGCGCATGGTCCAGCCGGACCTGTCGGCTCAAGATCAGCAGCGGGCCGATCCGTTTCCCGGGCAGCTTTCGGCTCGGGACGTGCTCACGGCCATGGAGGAGCTCTTCCGCATCGAAGGGTTGTGGCAGGACACGGGCTGTTTCCATCGCGCGGCGCTCTACGATCCTGCGGCCAGGGAGTTCCCCTTCATGGCCCAGGACATCGGTCGCCACAACTGCCTCGATCGCTGTGCCGGCTGGCTGCTGCGCGAGGGGCGCGACCCGGCGTCCCTGGCCCTGTTCGTCTCGGCGCGGGTCACGGCGAGTTTGTGCCTCAAGATCCGCAAGCTGGGCGTGCCCATGGTGGTCAGCAAGTCGGCCGTGACCACAGCGTCCCTGGACATGGCAGCCAAGAGCGGCCTGACCCTGGTGGGCTTCGCCCGCGAGGGTCGCTTCACAGTCTTCGCGGACCCCAAGGGCAGGATCGGCCAATGAACCAAATGTGCGGGCGGCAGTTGGCGGGAGTAGTCCTGGCCGGCGGCAAGAGCAGCAGGCTCGGCCGCGACAAGGCCCGCATACTGTTCGAAGGCCAGGATCTCTTGTCGCGCACGGCCGGGCTGCTGCGCTCCGTGACGCCCGAGGTCTGGGTCATTGGCCGCGACCCGGCGGATCACGGCTTGAGCCTGCCCTGGAGGCTTGACGACGTCCCCGGCAAGGGGCCCGTGGGCGGCATCATCACGGCTCTGCGTGCCCTGAGTCGACCCTGCCTCGTGCTATCCTGCGACCTGCCCTTCATCGAGCGCGACTATCTGGAGCGGCTCATGGAGGCCAGGGCGGCTTGCACGCAGCCGGTGCTCATGACCACCTATGGCCAGGTGGAGACCGAATACATCGAGGCCCTGGTGGCCATCTACGAGCCCGAGGCCCTGCCCGTGCTGGAAAGCGCCGTGGTCAGGGGCGAACACAAGCTCTCGCGCATCGTGCCGCGCGAGCATCGTTGCCAGGTCCCATACAGCCAGGAGCAGGCTTTGCCTTTTTTCAATATCAACTATCCGGCGGACCTGGCGCTCATGCGCAAGCTGGAAGCCAGGGCCGACGGACAGGCGGAGGGCGCGGCATGACCGGCATCGAACGGCTGCACAAGAATGAACGCATCCTGGACAGCCACGGCAGGACCGTGAGCTACCTGCGGCTGTCCGTCACGGATCGCTGCAACCTGCGTTGCGCCTACTGCTTCTCCAAGGACATCCGCTTCATCGATCACCAGAGCATCCTGCGCTATGAGGAGCTTTTGACCATCGTGGATCTGGCCAAGGAACTGGGCATCCGCAAGGTGCGCCTGACTGGCGGCGAGCCTTTCGTGCGCAAGGATTTCCTGTGGCTCGTGGAGCATATCCTGGCCCGCCATCCAGAGCTGGACCTGCGCATCACCACCAACGCCACACTGCTTGCGGGCAAGGTCAGGACTCTCAAGGAACTGGGCGTAACGCATTTGAACGTGTCCCTGGATACCCTTGACCCGCGCAAGTTCGTGGACATCACCGGCCGCGATTTCTTCCGCCAGGTGCGCTCGGCCCTGGACGAGGTCATGGCCGAGGGCATCAAGCTTAAGGTCAATGCCGTGGCCATGCGCGGGGTCAATGACGACGAACTGCCGGCCTTCCTGGCCCTGGCCCGCGACAACCCCTTGGATATGCGCTTCATCGAGTTCATGCCCATGGGCGATGACGACCTGTGGTCGGACATGCGCTATTGGCCGGCAAGCGACATTCTGCGCCAAGCCGAGGAACTGGCCGAACTAGTGCCCGTCCAAAGCTTCGACGGCGGCCCCGACGCCGACCGCGGCCCGGCACGCGTATATTCCATCAAGGGCGGCAAAGGCAGGCTGGGGCTTATCTCGCCTCTGTCGGATCACTTCTGCGGCACGTGCAACCGGCTGCGCATAACTCCTGACGGCAAGCTGCGCACCTGCCTCTTCTCGGACCGGGAGTACCGTCTGCTGCCCATGCTGCGCCACCCTAATCTGGGCCCCGAGGCCGTGCTGCGAGCCATGCGCCTGGCCAGCACGCGCAAGCCCTTGGGCTATAAGCTGCTCGCCGCCAGGGCCAAGGGCCACTCCGTGGCCGGCAAGCGCATGTCGGCCATCGGTGGATAGACGGCGCGAGGTCACCCGCAGGACGGATAACTGAAATGCGGGACTACCACGTGACTCAACAGGTCCCGGAACAACCCGAGAACCAGGATCGCCTGGAGGATTCGGCGGCGATGTCGAACATCCAGCCTGCGACCGAGCTTGCGCAGGGCATCTTCGCTTCCGAGCCGACCGCCAGGCGCTACGTGCTGTCCCATTGCGAGCAGAATGGCAAGCTGCGCTGCCCCAAGTGCGACGAGGCCCGCGTCTATCGGCTGTCCGACGAGCGCCTGCGCTGTTCGCGCTGCCGTTACACGTTCCATGAGCTTTCGCGGCGCTGGATCAATGTGGGCGGTCTGTCCTGCCTGGATTGGCTGCGCCTGCTCAAGCTGTTCGAGCAGGAGTTGACCGCCAATCGCATGGCCCCCCAACTCGGGCTGTCCTACAATACGGTCTACAAGGCTGTAACCACCTTGCGTTTTTCACTGCTGTCACAGGCCCTGGACGCCAAGCAACTGCTTACGGGCGCCTTCGGCCTGGATCTTGGTTTCGAGAACGGCCGCATCGGCATGGAGAAGAGCAAGGAACGCATGGGCTCCTTTCCGGTCTTCGGGCTTATGGAAAAGTCAGGCTGGGCTTTCGTGGACCTGCTGCCCTACATGACCGCCGAGACGGTCCTGCACTTCCACTTCAACTTCAAGCTCAAGCTCGAGCGCATGGGCAACATCGTCTACTCCGACAAATACAAGCATTACGACGCGCTTATCTTCTGCGGCGACGAGACCATCCCCCTGCACATCATCAACGGTCGCGACCGCCAGGCCTACGTGGACTCCCTC
Source organism: Desulfocurvibacter africanus subsp. africanus DSM 2603 (assembly GCF_000422545.1). Lineage (NCBI taxonomy): Bacteria > Pseudomonadati > Thermodesulfobacteriota > Desulfovibrionia > Desulfovibrionales > Desulfovibrionaceae > Desulfocurvibacter > Desulfocurvibacter africanus. The sequence continues at coordinate 11,077 of NZ_AULZ01000016.1, read as the reverse complement.
GTCAGCGGCTTCTGGCGTTTCGCCCAAGACCGACTCCGCCAGTACAACGGCGTGACATCCCGGCGCTTTCCACTCTACCTTAAGGAGCTGGAATTCCGTTACAATCACCGCAACGAGGAGCTGTTTCCACTCCTCGTGTCCAGTCTGTGCAGGCTGGTGCCGGAGTACGAGTAAGACCTTGTTCCCCCGCCGTATCTTTTTGTCCTTTTGGCCCTGTCTGGTCAGCTTCGCGTGACATTCCGGTGAGATGCTTCAGGTGCCAAAGCTTGAGCAAGTCGATGATTTTTGACCCCGAAGCTATTCAGACCTATGCAGGAGAATACCGGAGTCCCAGTAGGATTACGACTGGACACGGGAGGTAAGTGTATGCCTGACGTCATCATGAACACGCGCTGTATCGTTCCCGCGAGCCTGCCCTTCGGCGGCCTGGGGTTTGATCTTGCGCCTGTCGTGGCCAGGGCGTGCCTGCTCGCGTGCAAGCACGGCAAGGACGCGACCGCCGTCGAGGCAAAGCCGCTCTCGAGCGCCAGATCGCATGCAGGCTACGGCCTGATGCTCTGGCTTTCGCGCGAGACCGGTGGAAGTTGATCCATTTGTAAACGGCTAGAGGAGGAGACATGAGCATCTGTCGCCGCGATTTCCTCAAGCTCTCGGGTGTGGCGGTAGCCGCCACGGCCTTCGGCGGCCTGGGCTTCGATCTGAAGCCCACCGTTGCGAGAGCTCAGCAGTTCAAGCTGCAGAACGCCAAGCAGACCACGAGCGTGTGCTGCTACTGTGCAGTGGGCTGCGGCCTTATCGTCAGCACGGCCAAGGATGGCGCCGGCCGCGCCATCAACGTAGAGGGCGATCCCGACCATCCGATCAACGAAGGTTCCTTGTGCGCCAAGGGCGCCAGCCTCTATCAGCTCGCCGAGAACGACAAGCGAGTCCTGAAACCCCTGTACCGTGCTCCCAATTCCGACAAGTGGGAAGAGAAGAGCTGGGACTGGATGCTCAAGACCATCGCTCGCCGCATCAAGGACACCCGCGACAAGTCTTTCGAGGTCAAGGACGCCAAGGGCAACGTGGTCAACCGTTGCGAAGGCATCGCCTCGGTCGGCTCCGCGGCCATGGACAACGAAGAGTGCTGGATCTATCAGGAAATGCTTCGCGGCCTGGGGCTCACGTATATTGAGCACCAGGCACGTATCTGACACAGCGCAACTGTAGCGGCTCTGGCAGAGTCGTTCGGACGCGGTGCGATGACCAACCACTGGATCGACATCAAGAACGCTGATGCGATCCTCATCATGGGCAGCAATGCTGCCGAGAACCATCCCATCTCCTTCAGATGGGTCATGAAGGCCAAGGACAACGGCGCCACGCTTATCCACGTGGACCCGCGCTTCACGCGCACCTCGGCCAAATGCGACATCTACGTTCCCATGCGCTCGGGCTCGGATATCGGCATCCTGGGCGGCATGATCAAGTACATCCTTGATCAGGGTCTTTACTTCCCGCAGTACGTGGCCGAGTACACCAACGCCTCGTTCATCGTGGGCGAGAAGTACTCCTTCAAGGACGGCATCTTCTCGGGCTTCGACCCCGCGAAGGGCACCTACGACAAGTCCACCTGGGCCTTCGAGAAGGACGAGAAGGGCCTGCCCAAGCGCGACCCGTCGCTCAAGCACGAGCGTTGCGTATTCCAGCTCCTGAAGAAGCACTACGCGCGTTATGACCTGGATACGGTATCCGCCATCTCGGGTACGTCCAAGGAAGACCTGCTCAAGCTCTACAAGGCCTTCGCGGCCACGGGCAAGCCCGACAAGTCCGGCACGATCATGTACGCCATGGGCCAGACCCAGCATACCGTGGGCGTGCAGAACATCCGCGCCATGACCATCGTCCAGCTGCTGCTGGGCAACATGGGCATGGCCGGCGGCGGCATCAACGCCCTGCGCGGCGAATCCAACGTGCAAGGCTCCACGGACCAGTGTCTGCTCGTGCATATCATTCCCGGTTACATGGACACGCCATCGGCCAGCCTGCCCACGTTGGCGGCTTACAACGAGAAGCACACGCCCAAGAGCGCCGACCCCAAAAGCGCCAACTGGTGGCAGAACAAGCCCAAGTATATGGCCAGCCTGCTCAAGGCCTTCTATCCCCAGGCTGATCTGGAGACGGGCTACAGCTACCTGCCCAAGCTGGAGGACGGCCGCAACTACACCTGGCTGTCCTTGTTTGATCGTATGTCCAAAAAGGGCTTCAAAGGCTTCTTCGCCTGGGGCCAGAACCCGGCCTGCGGCGGCGCCAACGCCGAGAAGACCCGCCAAGCCATGGCCACGCTCGACTGGATGGTCAACGTGAACATCTTCGAGAACGAGACCGGCTCGTTCTGGAAGGGTCCGGGCATGGACCCCAAGAAGATCAAGACCGAGGTCTTTTTCCTGCCCTGCTGCGTGTCCTACGAGAAGGAAGGCTCCATCTCCAACTCGGGCCGCTGGATGCAGTGGCGTTACGCTGGCCCCAAGCCCATGGGGCAGACCAAGCCGGACGGCGACATCATTTATGAGCTGTTCGAGGAAGTGCGCGCTCTCTACAAGAAGGAGAAGAAGGGCGCCTTCCCCGATCCGATCATGCAGCTCAATTGGGAGCACGCCACGCACCATGCCTTCGATCCGCACAAGGTGGCCAAGCTCATCAACGGCTACTACCTCAAGGATGTCGAGGTAAACGGCAAGCAGTTCAAGAAGGGCCAGCAGGTCCCGAGCTTCGCCTTCCTCGCCGCCGATGGCTCCAGCTGCTCCGGCAACTGGATATACGCGGGTTCGTACACCGACGAAGGCAACATGGCCGCCCGTCGCGATAAGACCCAGACGCCCATGCAGGCCAACGTGGGCCTGTTCCCCAAGTGGGCCTGGGCCTGGCCGGTCAACCGCCGCGTTATCTACAACCGTGCTTCGGTCGATCCGAACGGCAAGCCCTGGGCACCCAAGAAGGCACTCATCGCCTGGGAAGATGGCAAGTGGGTCGGCGATGTGCCCGACGGCCCATGGGAACCGGGCTCCAAGCATCCGTTCATCATGAAGCCTGATGGCGTCGGCTCCTTGTTCGGCCCAGGCCGCAACGACGGACCGCTGCCCGAGTACTACGAGCCGCTGGAATGCCCTGTGGAAAAGCATCCGTTCTCCAGCACGCTGCACAACCCCACTGCGCTGTCCTTCAAGGAAGAGCGCAAGGCGGTCTGCGATCCGCGCTATCCGTTCGTGTGCTCCACGTACCGCGTGACCGAGCACTGGCAGACGGGCCTCATGACCCGCTACACGCCTTGGCTGCTGGAAGCCGAGCCGCAGATGTTCGTGGAGATGAGCCCCGAGCTGGCCGAGATGCGCGGCATCAAGAACGGCGACAAGTGCTGGGTGGAAAGCCTGCGCGGCAAGGTATGGGCCATCGCCATGGTGACCAAGCGGCTGAAGCCCTTCACGGTGCAGGGGAACGTCATCCATCAGGTCGGCATTCCCTGGCACTACGGCTGGGTTTACCCCAAGAACGGCGGCGAGTCGGCCAACTTGCTCACCCCGTCCGTGGGCGACCCCAACACGGGTATTCCCGAGACCAAGGCCTTCATGGTCAACGTAACCAAGGACAAGGCCTAGCCATAGGAGGACCGACAGATGTCCAAGAGTTTCTTCATGGACCTCACGCGCTGCACGGCCTGCCGTGGTTGCCAGGTGGCCTGCAAGCAGTGGAACAAGAATCCTGCCACGGAGACTACCAACTGGGGCAGTCGGCAGAACCCAAGGGATCTTAACTATCATACGTTCAAGCTGGTGCGTTTCAACGAAGTTGAGACGAACGGCGAACTTAAGTGGCTGTTCTTTCCGGACCAGTGCCGTCACTGCGTCGAACCGCCTTGCAAGATGGTCGCCGACGGCTTTGACGAGCGGGCCATCATCCACGACGAGGAAACCGGCGCGGTTGTGTACACCAAGTACACCGCGGCCATCCCGGAGGACACGGCGTCCACGGACCTGTGCCCGTACGACATCCCGCGTCGTGACGCCAAGACCGGCATGTGGAGCAAGTGCACTATGTGCTTCGACCGGGTGCAGAACGGCATGAAGCCCGCCTGCGTACAGTCCTGCCCCACGGGGACCATGAACTTCGGCGACCGCGAGGAGATGCTCGCCCTGGCCGAAAAGCGCCTGGCCGAGGTCAAGAAGCACTACCCCCGTGCCGAGCTGGTGGACGCCGATGCGGTGCGCGTCATTGTGCTCACCGAGGAGCCGGCCGCGCAGTACCATCAGTACTTGAGCGCGTCGGCCGATACTCCGGGCATGACCCGCAAGCAGATGTTCGCCAAGCTGCTGCGGCCCCTGCGCGTCTTTGGGTAACCCATGAAATGAGTAAGACCGAGGTCCGGCGTATGCCGGACCTCGGAATGCATCCCGCTTCGGCAAAGAAGCAACACTTCCGGCAGAGCCGGGGAAGACCCCCTTCCCCGGCTTTTCATTTACGAATAAAGTGGACCAGGCGAGGTGCTGTGGGGCTGCAAGCCTGTTTGTCAGCGCCGCAAGCCTATGAAGTAGATGGCCGAAAAGGATTCGTAGAAAAGCACGATACCCAGCGTGGCCGTGGACCAGATCGACCCCACCGGTTCACGCTCGGCGTAAAAGATGGTCAGCTCGATGCGGGCCTCTCGAGACCCCCGTTTTTAAAGCAGTTTGCAAATGAAATGAGGGTTCAGGGAAATCATTCCCCTGGCGGGAGTGGGTCTGGGAGAGGGCAGCGCACTCTCCCAGTTCAAATGCAAAGTGCTTTAGCACGCAAAGCTGGTTCTGGCTGGAGAACTCAAAATACATACCTGTGCAGCCCAAGGGGATTCGCCCGCCGGCCATGGCCCAGGCCTTTCTGCCGATATGCATCATGCTGCCTTCGCGCCGCGGTTGGTACTCATGCGGGGCTCACGCCCAGCAGTTCACGCAGGTAGGGGTTTAGAAGCACGCCATCTGGGTCCAGGCATTTGCGCATTCTCATGAACTCTTCCCACCCGGGGTACATGGGCCGAAGCTCCTCGGCGCGCAGGGAGTGCTGCTTGGCCCAATGGGGCCGGCCGCCGAAGTCGCGGAAGATGGGTTCGATGTCCTCGAAGTGACCCTTAAAAGGCAGGCCTGCCTTGTAATGCAGGGACATGGTCGCCGAGTCGCGGCCCGTGGCCGCGCTCAGGTGGGAGTCGTCGGCGGCCACCGTGCGGTAGAGCACGCGCCAGGCTACGTCCGTGCGCCAGCGCTCCCTTACGCGGCGGCGCACCTCGCGGAAGCACTCGGGCCCGGCCTTGCGCGGAAGGAAATACTCCATCTCGTCGAACTTGAGTTCCCGGTGTCTCGGGATGACCTCGTGGCTGTATCCGCGCATCTCCTTCTGCAAGGTGGCGTAGGGGATGCCCCGCATGCCCTGGCCGGGCGAGTTGAGGGTCCTGAGCTTTGCCTCGTCGCTGCGCGGATACCAGTAAAAATCGAAGCTTCGGTTGCCCTCGATGAGCTCGTCCAGATGGGCCAGGCATCCCTCGATGTGCGTGCACCATTCCTTGCGCTCCAGTTCAAAGGCCGGCAGGAGCCGCAGGCGCAGTTCGGTGAAGATGCCCAACGTGCCCAAGGATACGCGCAGCATATTGACGAACTCGGTGTCGTCCTGGATGTCGAAGGCCACGATGGGCCCTCCGCCCGTGACCATGCGGCCACCCACGAGGTGCGAGGAGAGGATCTGCAGGTCCTTGCCCGTGCCGTGGGTGCCTGTGCCGATGGCCCCGGCCAGGGACTGCAGATCCACGTCGTCCAGATTGGCCATGGCCAGGCCCAGGTCGTGGAACGTCCTGCCGGCCTCCTTGAGCGTGATGCCCGCTCGTACCGTGACCTCATTCTCCTGCGCATCATGGGAGACCAGCCCCTGGAAGCGTTCCATGGACACAAGCACGTGCTCCGTGGCCACGAGCGGAGTGGAGGAGCGTCCCGCGCCGGCCACGCGCACGCTGCGGCCGTCCTCGCCCGCCTGGATCACGAGCGCGCGCAGCTCCTGCTCGTCCGCCGGGGTTTTCACACTGCCCGGCGTGAACCTTAGGCTGCTCGACCAGTTGGACCATTCCCGTGGCATGGCTCGCCTCCGCGTCATGGTTTCTCCCGCGTCGAGGGGAGGGCATCCAGGAGGATAGGCTATTAGCGTGCTGTTGAGAACCTGACCCGGACAACTTAATGAGCGGGATCGAACAGTGGCCCTGGCGGTTTACCGCAGGCTAAATGGCAAGGCACGAATTGCTCAAGATCAGGACGATTGGGGTTGTATCGAGGAGCTGGTTCGCCATGTCCTGGGACTTGCCGGAATATCCGGAAGTCGGCGGCCAAACCAGTCAAGGAGGGGGAGAATGGCGAACCGAACGGGAGTCCGCGCGGCCTGCATGGCGCACCCGGAAGCTGGACAGGGGGCCTTCCGGCTTTACCCTGGGTAGGTCAAAGCATCGAGCCGATGCTGAAGGAGGCCCATACCCTCAAGGAACACCTGGAGAACACCGTCACCTGCCGGCAGCGGATCACCAACGGGACTTCGGAGGGCCTGAACAGCAAGATCATGAACATCAAACGAAGGCCTGCGGCCACAGGAACAAGGAGAACGTCAAGACCGCCATCTACTTCTTCTGTGGCGGTCTTGACCTCTATCCGAGAAGCGCCTGAGGCCTCACCCACGGAATTCCCGGCAGGACCCTGAACGCAAAAGGGGATTCCCCCACCGATTCTCTGGCTTCTTTTCTTACTGAAGCCCCAGCTTGCGCGCTATGGCCTTGGCCGCGCGGCGGCCGGCGCCCATGGCCAGGATGACCGTTGCCGCGCCGGTGACGATGTCGCCTCCGGCATAGACGCCCGGCAGGGACGTTTCGCCGGTTTCCTCGTCCACCACGATGTAGCCCCACTTGTTGAGGGTCACTTCCGGCGTGTCCTGGAGCAGCACGCGGTTGGAGCCGGTGCCCACGGCAAGGATGGCCTGGTCGCAGGGCAGCTCGAAGACGTCGCCGGGTATCGCTTCAGGCCGGCAGCGGCCGGAGGCGTCGGGAGCGCCCAGGCACATGCGCTGGAGGCGCAGTGCGGCCAGGCGGTGCTTGCCGTCGCCCACGTAGGCCGTGGGGTTGCAAAGCATTTCCAGGTGCACTCCCTCTTCCAGGGCGTGATGAATTTCCTCGCGGCGGGCGGGCATTTCCTCGCGGGTGCGGCGGTAGACGATGCTCACGCGCTCGGCGCCCAGGCGCAGGGCCGTGCGCGCCGCGTCCATGGCCACGTTGCCGCCGCCGATGACCGCAACGTGCTTGCCCCTGGTCACGGGCGTGTCGTAGGCGGGATAGTCGTAGGCCCGGCCCAGGTTCACGCGCGTCAGATACTCGTTGGCCGAGTAGACGCCGACGAGGCTCTCGCCGGGAACGCCAAGGAACTTGGGCAAGCCCGCTCCCACGCCGATGAACACGGCCTGGTAGCCGTCGTTCAGAAGGTCGCGCACGGCCACGGTCTTGCCGCCCACCCAGTTGCAGCGAATCTCCACGCCCTGGGCGCGCAAGGCGTCGATTTCGCGGCCCACGGTGGCTTTGGGCAGTCGGAATTCGGGAATGCCGTACACAAGCACGCCGCCGGGCTCGTGCAGGGCCTCGAAGATGGTCACCTGCACGCCCAGGGCCGAAAGATAGCCGGCGACCGTGAGGCTGGACGGGCCGGACCCGATGCAGGCAACCTTGAGCCCGTCGCGGGGCATGGCGCACACTGGCTTGCCGGTCAGCTCGTCGCAGGCGCTTTCGGCGGCGAAGGTATCGGCCGCGAAGCGCTCCAGGCGGCCGATGGCCACGGGCTCAAGCTTCTCACCGCTGGCTTTGTCGGTCATCTGGCCCAGGATGCATGCGCCTTCGCACTGGACTTCCTGGGGACAGACCCGGCCGCAGACCGCGGGCAGGCTGTTGGTCTCGCGCAGTATGCCGTAAGCGCCGCGCACATCGCCCTCGGCCAGCCGGGTAATAAAGCCAGGAATATTGATCTCCACGGGGCAGCCCTTGACGCACGCGGGCTTCCTGCACTGCAGGCAGCGCGCCGCCTCGGCCATGGCCTGCTCGCGGGTGTAGCCCAGGGCCACCTCGGAGAAGTTCCCAACGCGTTCGATCGCGGGCTGCTCGCGCATGGCCACGCGAGGCTTCGGGGAGGGTTTGGTCTTTTTCTCAGCCATGGCTGCAGCCGCACTCCTGATAAGACTTGAGTTCATGGGGCTTGTAGGCGCTCAACCGCTCGCGCAGCTCAACGAAATCCACCTGATGGCCGTCGAACTCAGGACCGTCCACGCAGGCGAACTGGATTTTGCCGCCCACGTTCACGCGACAGGCACCGCACATGCCGATACCGTCGATCATGATGGAGTTGAGGCTCACGGTGGTCTTGACCCCATACGGACGGGTCAGGTTGGCCACGGCTTCCATCATGGGCACCGGGCCCACGGCCACCACCTCGGCCACGTCCTTGTGTGCGTCCAGATAGTCGCGCAGGGCGTCGGTGACGAAGCCTTTGATGCCGTGGCTGCCGTCGTTGGTGGCCACCATGACGTCGTGGCTGAAGGTCCGCAGCTCGTTCTCGAACAGGAGCAGATCCTTGGCGCGCGCGCCAATGACCGAGATGACTTCGTGCCCCGCGCGGGAAAAGCCTTTGGCGATGTGGTGCATGGCCGCGATACCCGTGCCGCCGCCCACGCAGACCACCGGCTCGGGGCCGGGCTCGATGTGCGTGGGTCTGCCCAGCGGGCCGCACAGGTCGTTCAGCTCTTGGCCTTCCTCAAGCTGGTTGAGCAGCCAGGTGGATTTGCCGAGCACGAGGTAGACCAGGGTGATGGTGCCCTGTTGCGGATCGGCGTCGGCAATGGTCAGGGGTACGCGCTCGCCCTTGCCGTGGACGCGCAGGATGACGAAGTTGCCCGGCTTGGCCTTGGCGGCCACGTGCGGAGCATCCAGGACCAGCTTGGTGGTCTGGCCCGGAATGAGCACTTCCTTGCGGATGATGCGTGCGGCCATGATATCTCCAAGGAAATACAGCTTGCCGGCCAGCCACGGAATGGCGCCGGTCTTGCGGTGTTGAGGAGGGTGTCCCTCGCTTGTCATGTAGTCCGCGATGACACAGGAGAGGAAGGTCCCGTCAGCGGGTCGGGGCACTTTATACGCCATGCTGTCCGCTTGCAAGACGCAATGCGCTTACTCATGCTTTGGGCGGAATCACGGAGGCGCAAGCCGAATCGCTCTTGGGCACACTCAGTAGGATGCCGATGCTCAACCTTCCTTGGCTTTTTCCTGTGCACTCGCTTCGGGGCGGCCTGAACTCCGAGACCTAGCGCGCCGCATGAGAACCCCGTCTGCTGCTGACCTGCATCAGTAAAGCTAGCCTAAAAGTTCTTGATCTCATGCTCGAGCGAATCGTTTCCAGCCGATGCCGCACGAGTTACCAGCTCGACCGCATGGCCGATCAGGCGTCCGGCATTCAATCTCCTGATCAATCTACACTGCAGCCATTGGTCGAAACGATTTGCCACGCTGCAGGCACTCCCGCATAGATATTCTCCTCACCTTCAATTCTTAGTTTCGACGAGCCAAGGAGCACGCATGACCAACTACACTGATATGTGGGAAAAGCTGAACCTTGACCTCAAGGCCCATGACGGCCTGATGCAGGTTCTGGGCAAGTTCTACGGCGACATCTATCTTTCGCAGCAGGGCAGGCTCAAGGGTGCGGAGTACCTGGACTTCGTGCTGTCCGAAGTGCATGGCTTGCGTGTTCAGGAACTGCAGGACGCGAAGGCACAGGGTCGCAAGATCGTCGGCACGTTCTGCGTGTTCGTGCCCGAGGAGCTGACCCTGGCCGCCGACGCCGTGCAGGTCGGCCTGTGCTCCGGAGCGGACGCAGGCACCGAGCTGGCCGAGACGCTCGTGCCGCGCAATACCTGTGCGCTCATCAAGTCCTTCATGGGCTTCAAACTGGCCCGGCTGTGCCCGTACATCGAGTCCTGCGACCTGCTCGTGGGCGAGACGACCTGCGACGGCAAGAAGAAGGCCTATGAGCAGTTGGCCGAAATGGCGCCGATCCACATCATGGAAGTGCCCCAGAAAAAGGACGACCATGACCGCGTCCTGTGGAAGACCGAGGTCCTGCGCTACAAGCAGGTTATCGAGAAGCTCACGGGCAAGACCATCACGGCGGACAAGCTCAAGACGGCCATCCAGACCGTTAACGCCAAGCGCCGCGCCTTGCAGCGCCTGAACCGCCTGCGCGCGACCGAGCCCGCGCCCATATCGGGCCGCGACGTGCTGCTGGTGAACCAGATCAGCTTCTACGACGATCCCGTGCGCTTCACGGCCAAGATCAACGAGCTGTGCGACGAAATCGAGGCGCGCATCGAGCAGGGCCAGGGCGTGGCTCCCAAGGGCACGCCGCGGCTCATGCTCTCGGGCTGTCCCATGGCCGTGCCCAACTGGAAGCTGCCTTACATCATCGAGTCCTCGGGAGCGGTCATCGTGTCCGAGGAGTCCTGTATCGGCTCGCGCAACACGCGCGATCTGGTGGACGAGTCCACGGATACTCTGGAAGGCATGCTCGACGCCATCGCCGACCGCTACCTGCGCATCGACTGCGCCACCTTCACGCCAAACACAGAGCGGCTGGACAATATCGTGCAGCTGGCCAAGGAATCCAAGGCCGACGGCGTGATCCACTACGGCCTGCTGTTCTGTCAGCCCTATGCCCACGAGTTCTTCAAGGTGGACAAGGCCCTCAAGGACGCCGGCATTCCCATGCTGTCCATCGAGACGGATTACTCCATGGAAGACGTTGGGCAACTCAAGACGCGCGTGGAAGCCTTCGTCGAAATGCTCAAGTAGGCGTATGAGAATATGCCTCCGGCGGCCGGGGGGAGAAACCTCCCCCCGAACCCCCGCATGGGAACACGGCGTGCGTTCGCAATGGTGCAGGCCTGTCTTTCAGGTCTGAATAACTAAATGTTTTTGAGGAAGGGATGGGGGTCCGGGGGAAGGGAAACCCCT
>NZ_AULZ01000015.1 GCF_000422545.1 Desulfocurvibacter africanus subsp. africanus DSM 2603 | reverse complement strand
GCCTGGTTGATTCATTGATTTGCCTCCGGCGGCCGGGGGAAGGGAAACCCCTCTTGCAAGAGGGGTTTCCCTTCCCCCGGACCCCCATCCCTTCCCCAGAAACATTTGTTTCCGCGGCTAAAAAGTGTGTCATGCGCAAAGCGATTTGGGCCGCGGCTTCGGCCGGCTCGCAGCCATTATGCCGACTTGGTAACTCCCAGTTTGGGGCAGACATCCGCGAGAAGGCAGACCGAGCACCTTGGCAGGCGCGCCTGACAGACGGCCCGGCCATGCTGCACGAGCAGGTGGTTTACCTCGCCCCATATTTCGCGCTCGAAAGCCTCCATGAGGTCGCGCTCGATGCGCTCGGGCTTGTCCGACTCCGTGAGACCCAGGCGGAAGGACAGGCGCTTGACGTGCGTGTCCACGGCGATGCCCTCCACCACGCCCAGGGCGGTGGAAAGCACGATGTTGGCCGTCTTGCGTGCCACTCCTGGAATCTCGATCATCTCGGCCATGGTCCGAGGCATCTCGCCGCCGTGTTTGTCCATGATCAGGTTCGCGGCGGCCAGCAGGTTCTTGGCCTTGTTACGGAAAAATCCCGTGGAACGGATGACCTCCTCCAGTTCGGCCTGGCTGGCTTGGCGCAGCTCGGCCGGACCGGGCCAACGCCGGAACAGTTCGGGCGTGACCTGATTCACGCGCTCATCGGTGCACTGCGCGGCCAGCACCGTGGCGACCATGAGTTGCCATGGATCGGTCCAGTCCAGAGCCGTGATGTGCGGGTCGTAGACCTGCCGCAGCCGCTCGTGGATGATGCGCGCGCGCTCGCGCAGGGTCGTGGGCATGGTGGTCATATGGAGGCCTCCTGGCTTCGGGAACGCTGGGTAGCATCGGGCCGGCGTCAAGACAAGTCCTGTCAGCCCGTTGAAGTTGGACCTGCGCGGCGGGAAGTACCGCCGGATGCGAAGCATTCGCAAGCAATGGTTACGAGTCGCTCAACCATTGCCTAATTGGCGTGGAGGGCTATCGATTGCCAGCATCCCGGTTTTCCGCTAGCTCCATATATGTATGGACCGTCCTTTTCATCAACGCTCAAGTGCCATAGGGGGAGCTTCCAGCATGAAGAACGCGGCGAAACGAATGGGCCTTGTAGCACTGCCGATCCTCTCGCTCGTCGTGGCCGCTGCCAGCGCGCTGGCAGCAGCCGAGGACGGCCGTCAGACAGTCGAGAGCGTATGCAACCGCTGCCACACCCATGAGCCCATCTGCCAGAACCTGAACCGCAACGAAGCCTGGTGGCACATGACCGCGCTGCGCATGATCAACAACGGCGCGCCAATCAGCCAGAACCAAGCCAAGGACACGGCCTTGTTTCTGGCGACTCTGAAGCCTGGCTCCGAGCCCGTGTGCAAATAGGAGGTCGGATATGTCCTTGGCAACGCTGTATGTGACCACGCCAACCAAGGCCGACGCCGAGCGCATCGCCCGCGCCCTGCTGGAAAAACGCCTGGTGGCCTGCGCCAACATCCTGGAGGGCTGCACATCCTTGTACTGGTGGGACGGCCAGGTCCAGAGCGACCAGGAGTGCGTCATGATCTGCAAGACGCAGATGCGCCTGGTCACCCAGGCCGCCGCGTTCATCGAGGAGCTGCACCCCTATGACGTGCCCTGCGTGACGGCCATGCCCATACTCAAGGCCGGTCGCAAGTACGCCGAGTGGGTCACTGCCGAAACGGCCCAGCCTGGGGACACCATGGTATGAACCCAAGGGGTCGCCGCACGGTACGCGTCTCTGGCAAGGTGGAGGCGATTGTGATATCTCGCGACTCCTGGCTTGAATCCCAAATCCGCTAGAGGTCCACGCATGCAGATATTCGTCTCCGGCTCCCTGGCCTACGACCGCATCATGAGCTTCCCCGGCAAGTTCTCGGATCACATCCTGCCGGACAAGATCCATATCCTCAACGTCTGCTTCATGGTGGACGGGCTGGACGAGCGCTTCGGCGGCACGGCCGGCAACATTGCCTACAGCCTGAACCTGCTCGAGGAGAAGCCCGTCATCCTGGCCTGCGCGGGCAAGGATTTCGACAGCTACGAGAAGTGGCTGCGCCAGCAGGGGCTCTCCCTCAAGGGCGTCCGCCAGGTCGACAGCGAGCACACGGCCGGCGCGTACATCACCACGGACAAGTCCGACAACCAGATCACGGGCTTCAATCCGGGCGCCATGAAGCATCCTTCGCAGTTCGATTTCAGCCGCGTGCCTCCCGACGACGCACTGGCCATCGTGGCGCCCGGCAACCTGCAGGACATGCAGGAGTATCCGCGCGCGTACCGCGATCTGCACATCCCCTACATCTTCGATCCAGGCCAGTCCCTGCCGGCCTTCAACGGTGAGCAGCTCAAGGACATGATCACGGGCGCGCGCATCCTCGTGTCCAACGACTACGAGCTGGAGATGATCATGAAGGCCACGGGCGAGACCAAGGCCCAGCTCCTGGAGCGCGCCGAGGTCATCATCACCACCCTGGGTGAGAAGGGCTCGCTGATCACGGAACGCAACGGACGCACGACCCAGGTTCCGGCGGCCAGGATCGCCCGCTGCGTGGACCCCACGGGCGCGGGCGACGCCTATCGCTCCGGGCTCATCAAGGGCCTGGCCATGGGCTGGGAGCTGCCCAGGGCCGCCCTGGTGGCCTCCACCTGCGCGAGCTTCGCCGTGGAATACCTGGGCACCCAGGAGCACTCCTTCAGCCTGGACGAATTCTGGGCTCGCTTCGAGGAAAACTTCGGCAAGCCGGCCTAGAGCAGATTGGTTTTAAGACGCCTGCTCCGGCGTTGACGGCGCAAGTGAATTGCGCCTACGCCGAAGCTAGCGGCAAGCCCTGCCGACGCATGGCTTGCAGAGCATTTTCAAAAGCAAAATGCTCTAACGTCAACCGCCTTTGCCAGTCCGGCCAAGCTGTGCCATGATGCCCGCAAGTCCAACGGCTTGCGGGCATCTTATTGTCCCGATCAAGCCCTTCAAGGCGGGAGGCGGACATGATCGAGCTGACGCGCGAGGCGGTTGAAGCCTACCTGTGCCAGGCCTTTGGGCCGGACGCGGCCGTGACCTACATGGGCGACATCGGCGGGTTGGGCGAGCAGGGCATCAAGCGTTTCGGCTACGGCAAGCCGGTGCTGGTGCGCTTCACGACCGGCGGCCGCGAGCAGGCCACGGTCATGTCGGTCATGAAAGCCGACAAATACGGCCACCAGTTCTACTGGGACCGCGCGGCCATCCTCATGTTCCAGCACGAGACCTCGGCGCGCTTGCCGCGCCATGTGCGCCCCATGGGCCTGGGCTATGTGGACGGCCGGGACTGTCTGATGCCGGTCCATGAGCCCAAGGAGTTCTTCATCCTCAACGAGCTCTTGCCGGGCCACGAGTATTTCCGCGACCTGGAGCGCATCCGGGAGCGCGGTCTCGAGGAACGCGACATGGAGCTGGCGCGCGCCTTCGCCCGCTGGCTGGCCGAAGTCCACGCGACCAAGCGCGACGATGCGCACCTCTACTACCGGCGCGTGCGCAACCTGCTGGGCTCCAGCGAGTGCATCATGGGCATGGCCGACGAGGCCTTTCCCCCTGGCTATGAGCCCTTCCCGGACCTGCGCTTCAAGGCCCTGGAAAAGCGGCTCATCGACTGGCGCTGGCGGCTCAAGGGCTATGCCTCGCGCCTGAGCGCCGTGCATGGCGATTTCCACCCCTGGAACGTGCTGGTGACCGACGACGGCGAATTCCGCGTGCTGGACAGGAGTCGGGGCGAATGGGGCGAACCCGCCGGCGACGTGGCCTGCATGGCCATCAACTACCTGCTCTTCGGGCTGCTGGACGCGCACGCCAAGGGTCAGGACGCGAGCGAAGACGGGCCACGGCCCGGCGTAAGCGAACCCTTCCGCCGGCTCTATATGGCCTTCATGGACGAATACCTGCGGCGCACGGGCGATGAACAGATGCTGGAGGTCATGGCGCCCTTCTTCGTCTTCCGCGGCCTGGTAGTGGCCTCGCCCGAATGGTATCCTGGCCACCCGGAACACATCCGCACGGCCCTGCTGCGCTTCGTGGAGAACGTGCTGGAAGATCGCATTTTCGATTACCAGCGTCCGGAACTTTATCTGGAATAAATCAAATAAAACAGGACGGATATGCGCGGCATCGGCTTCCTCGGCTTCGCCATAGCGACGATTTTTCATCCCCTGCTGCTGGCCCTGGCTATTCCGGCCGGGCTGCTGGCCGGGACACCTATCCGGGCAGCCGGGCTCGGAGCGCTGGCCGGCGTGCTGCGCATCGTATTGCACTACCTGCTGTACGATACCAAACTGACCTTCGCGACCATGCTCGTGACGCTTTTAGGCGGAGCGGGCGTGGCGTGTGCTACCTGGGTGATACGCGGGCGGATGCATGATTGAGCGCCACATGCGGAACCAGGGAAGTCGCCTTGTACTGCACTCCCGACTTCAAGACCAAGCTCACCAAGACTTCACTGGTTCGACGGATACATATGCACATGGTTCTTCGTCTTCCGACGTGGAATCGACCTTGGCGCTGCCCAAGCGCTTGTCAGCATCAGGGGCCATCACCCTTTGTTCGGAATCCATTTTCCCGGGAGCCTGAATCATGTCGGAGCTGATTTGTTACTGCTTTGGGTACACTGCCGCTGACATCGAACAGGACATTCGCGACAATGGAAGATCCACCATTTTTGAGCGCATCATGAACGAGAAAAAGGCTGGTGGCTGCCAATGCACGGAAAAGAACCCTAAAGGCCGTTGATGCCTCTCCGATGTCCGCCAGGTGGTGGACAAGACGATGAGCGACAACGGCATCTCTCTCCACTCTACCAAATTATAGCAGATTGCATTCGTCCATGCGCAGGTACTTGTGTACCGTGAACCTGGAAAGCCCCTTCTGCCGGATGGTCTCTCGGCTGCCATGGTCTTGCTTGCGGAGAGTTTGAATCTCCATCCACCGCTCCCTCATGGCCCAGCCTCTGCCGAATCAGTTTTCGCATATGGAATGAGAGGGCAACTCTCAATTGCAGATTTAGTGCATCTTTTGCACTACCGCTAACACGAGAGTACCATTTGATGGACAAAGGGATAGTACCATTTTCGTATTTTGGATTTCATAATCAAATTCTTGTTTCATCACATAGGGATAGCAGTATGATACCAGACGTGCCAAGTATGCCAGACTCGTTTTCTTGAGGGCTTAAATGTTAAATGCACCTATTTATGGAATACGCTCTCTACCTGACTACATTTACATACATATTTCAGCAAGTTAATGGATATTTCTAACCAATGCTCTAATTTGCTAATTTAAACAGACTTTCCAGACTATGAAGTTGGACAAGCTATGTTTACTTCTTTTCGAGATGCTACAACGATGAGTTAATTATGGGTAATATTAGAAAGCGTGCATTTATTACGGTGATATCGTGGTTTACAATCGCTCCATTTTTAATGCTTCTAGCCGTGCCAGTAAACCAACTCTTTATACTACCGACTTTAATCCTATCTTTTTATGTTGGCATAAAATTGAGAAGACTGAAATGCCCATCCTGCGGCAAACCAATCACCTACTATCCCCTTAAAATATTCGATTATGAAATCCCACTTTGGGCCATGTGGCTTCCAAAAAGATGCACAAAATGTGGCACTCGATTGTAGAAGGCGCTCCCATGCAAGCTCACAACAACTTTAGCATCAGGAATATGCTGGCACGGCTTAAGGCCATGAACCCCATTGAGATCTCCATCGTACTATTTGCACTCGTCTCTTTCTGCCTTGCCCTGTTCCGCTTTTTAAATGCGCTTGGCACCTTGACCAATACCAGCCCGGATCTTGCCGTATTCATATATATACTACTGCTTCATTCCATATATCTTACCTGCCCGGCCATCCTGCTGTGGCTGGTTTTCGACACCAGATCCATCGAGGGGTTCATTGCCGCTATCGGCTTCAGCACAGTGGGAGCCATCTTCCACGGCTTAGAGGCAGGATTGCTTGATGACGCTTTGGCTCATTTCAAGAAAGCTGATCACTTCATACTATCCATACAGATCACACTGATTTGCGTGATCAGCTTCGCCCGCTCTCTGAGCAAGTGGAAAAGGGCTAGTAACATATCCAATTGAAATGCTCACAAGCTAGTTTTGAACTGATCGACTGGCCAGCTCCCCCTTCCAAGGGGAATATACCGCACTCCTGAAAATCGAAGCCACAAACAAGACATGCGAGAAGCACGCGCAAGGAGTGGCCAGCGCTGGACTCTACTCCACGGGAGTCGGAGCCGCGCTCGCATTCAGCAGTGCTGAAGACTGATCGATGCAGCAATAGCGGAATGCCGTCCGCCTTTGCTGCAACACCTGTCCAAAGCGCACGGCTTGAGGTAACATGCGCATTGCCACTTCAACCCGAGGACCTGCCATGAGCGACACATCCGCGCCGAGCCGGGGCTGGGCCATCTGGATCACGGGGCTGCCGGGCTGCGGCAAGTCCAGCCTGGCCCGCGCGGTGCGCGAGGTCCTGCAGGCGCGCGGCGGGCGGGCGGAGATCCTGGAAATGGACGCCCGGCGCAAGGCCTGGTTTCCGCAACCGACCTACAGCGCCGAGGAACGCGCCCGCGCCTATGCGCTGCTCGTGGACGAGGCCGTGGCGCTGACGCAACAGGGCCGCAACGTCATTATCGACGCCACGGCCCCGGCCCTGACCATGCGCCAGGCTGCGCGCGAGCGGTTGCAACGCTTCGCCGAAGTCCACGTGCGCTGCTCCGCCCAAACCGCCATGCGCCGCGAGGACGCCCGGCCCCAGGGCAAAGTCATGGCCGGCCTGTACCGCAAGGCTCTGGAACGCAAGGCCACGGGGCGGCAATTCGAGGGGCTGGGCCTGGTGCCCGGCGTGGACGTGCCCTTCGAGGAGAACCCGCAGGCCGAGGTTGTCGTGGACGGCGAAGTCGAGGGCGTGGAGCAGGCCAGGGACAAGGTGCTAAGATTCCTCGCCCGCTGGACGTAAGCCGTCCGGATTGCCTCCGCCCGGATTATCCGGGGCATCCGGGGTTTACCGGGTGCAAGGCATGCATTATATCCCGCGCATGAATTTTCACATCCTTACCTTTGGTTGCCAGATGAACGTGGGCGACTCGCAGTGGCTTTCCCGCGCCCTGCGCTCGCGGGGTTGGCAGGAGACCACGGACGAGCAGGCCGATGTCATCATCATCAATACGTGCAGCGTACGCGACAAGCCCGAGCAGAAGGTCTACAGCCTGCTGGGCCGGCTGGCCTCCATCGTGCGCGAGACAGGAGCGTTCGTGGCCGTGGGCGGCTGCGTGGCCCAGCAGATCGGCGCGGGCTTCTGGAACCGCTTCCCCTTCGTGCGCCTGGTCTTCGGCACCGACGGCGTGGCCGGAGTGCCACAGGCCCTGGAGCGGCTGGCCAGCACGCCGCGCCTGCGCCTGAGCCTGCTGGACTTCAGCGAGGAGTATGTGGAACGCGGGCAGGACTTTCCCGATGCTTCCGTAAGCCCCTCGGCCTTCGTGACCATCATGCAGGGCTGCAACAATTTCTGCGCCTACTGCATCGTGCCCTACGTGCGCGGCCGTCAGAAATCACGCACCAGTGCCTCCATCATCGCCGAGTGCGAGAGCCTCATTGCCAGGGGTGCGCGGGAAATCACCCTGCTGGGCCAGAACGTGAACAGCTATGGCCAGGACGCCGGCGGCGACGGCCTGAGCTTCACGCAGCTCCTGCGCCGGGTGGCCGTCTTGCCCGGCCTGGCGCGCCTGCGCTTCGTCACTTCGCACCCCAAGGACATCGCGCCCGAGGTCGTGGCCGCTTTCGGCGAGCTGGAACAGCTCTGCCCTTGCCTGCACCTGCCCATGCAGTCGGGCTCCGACGCGGTGCTGGCGCGCATGGGCCGCAAGTACGACCGGGCGCGCTACCTGGACATCGTGCGCCGGCTGCGTCAGGCGCGGCCGGGCATGGTCTTGACCACGGACATCATCGTTGGATTTCCGGGCGAGACCGAGCAGGACTTCCGTGCTACCATGGACGCGCTGGAAGAGGTGCGCTTCGAGCGGAGCTTCTCCTTCAAGTATTCGGACCGGCCGGGAGTCGCGGCAGAGCGCATGGCCTTCAAGGTGCCGGAGGAGGTCAAAGCCGAGCGGTTGGCCAGCTTCCAGGCGCGACAGGCGGAACTCACGGCCGAGGACCTTCAGGCTCAGGAGGGACGGCGCGTCAGCGTTCTGCTGGAGGAGCTCAGCAAGCGCCAGGACGAAGGCGGCCTGTCCTGGCGTGGCCGCGAGCCGGGCGGCCGGGTGGTGGATATTCCTGTCATCGACGGCGGCCCAGATTTGACAGGGGCGCTGGCTACGGTAAGAATATCATTGGCTCGAAAACACTCCCTGCTTGGGGAGATGGAAGGTACGCCATGATGATAGAAATGAAGGTCTTCGGTTTGGCGGTGGATGAAAACTCGCAAGTGCCGGTCCTGGTGCTCAAGGATCTGGAGGAGAAGGCCATACTGCCTATCTGGATCGGCGCCATGGAGGCCATGGCCATTTCCCTGGCTCTCAACGAGGTCAAGCTGCCCCGGCCCATGACTCATGACCTCATGCTCTCCTGCATCGACACCGCCGGGGCCAAGGTCACGGCGGTCGAGGTGGTCAAGCTGGAGGAAGGCACCTACTACGCCGAAGTGGAGATGCGCATCGGCGAAGTGCAGCGCAGGGTGGATGCCCGGCCCAGCGACGCCATCGCCCTTGCCCTGCGTGCCGAGGCGCCCATTCGCGTGGCCCAGGCCGTGCTGGACGAGGCCTCGGTGGATGACACGGCCTTGGGCAAGCCCGTGCTCAAGGATGAGGAATCCGACAAGTGGACCGAGATGCTCGAAGGCTTCTCGCCTGGGGACAAGTACAAGATGTAGTCCTGATTCGGAGTCCCCCTTCCGTCGGCATGTGCTCTGGACACGCGCGGCAAACTATATTTAATTTCTCACCTGATCGCCGGCACGGTCCGCATGGACCAGATCCACAACGAAACTCGTACCCCACGGACACGCCAAAAACTCATGTTCGACCTGCACACACACTCCATCTTCAGCGACGGCGTGCTCATTCCCGCTGAGCTGGCTCGGCGGGCCCGCACTGCCGGCTATCGCGGCATCGCCATCACCGACCACGTGGACGCCAGCACCATGGGCATGGTCATCGACGGCCTGAAGAAGATGACCCGCCAATACGGCCCGCTCATGGACCTGGACATTCTCCTGGGCGTGGAGATCACCCACGTGCCGCCCGGCCTCATCCCGGACATGATTCAGGAGGCGCGGGCCCTGGGCGCGCAGCTCGTGGTGGTCCACGGCGAGACCATCGTGGAGCCCGTGGCTACCGGCACCAACCTGGCGGCCATCGAGGGCGGCTGCGACGTGCTGGCCCACCCGGGGCTCATCACGCCCCAGGAGGCAGCCCTGGCCGCCGAACGCGGGGTGCACCTGGAAATCACCACCCGCAAGGGCCACAGTCTGACCAATGGCCATGTGGCCGTGCTGGCCCGCGAGGCCGGAGCCCTGTTGGTCATCGACAACGACGCCCATGAGCCAGGTGATCTCGTGTCGCGGGAAATGCGCAAGAAGATCGCCCTGGGCGCGGGCCTGTCCCTGGATGAATACCGCCGCGCCGAGGAAAACTCGGCCCGGCTGGCCCAGGTGGCGCGAGCCCGTTAGAGCATTTTGCTTTTGAAAATGCTCTGCAAGCCATGCGTCGGCATGGCTTGCCGCCCCGCAGGCGTAGGCGGAATGTAATTCCGCCGTCAACGCCGAAGGGAGCGTCTGAAATGCAAAATGCTTTAGACTGCTCTTGCCAGTCGATCCCTTCTACGTCGGTCCAAGGATACTCCATGGACAGAACGATTCTTGAGGCCATCGACGCCGCAGCCGAAATCTGGAGCCGGGCTGTTTTCCCCGTGGCCCTAACGGGCGCGGGCATCTCCGTGGCCAGCGGCATCCCGGATTTTCGCAGCCCAGGCGGCTTGTGGTCCCGCTTCGACCCCATGGAGGTCGCCACGGACAAGGCTCTGCGCCGCAACCCCTTGGGGGTGTGGCAATTTTTGTTGGAAGCCGTGCAAGTTTTCGTTCGCGCGGTTCCGAATCCTGCACACGAAGCCTTGGCCGAATTGGAGCGCGCAGGCTGCCTGCAGGCAATCATCACACAGAATATCGACAGCCTGCACCAGCGAGCCGGCTCCAAGCGCGTCGTGGAATTCCATGGACATTGCCGGTCCTTTTATTGCAATAGCTGTCGGGCTGCTGGCGACGTCGGGCGAGTGGCGAAGCTGACCAGGGCGGACATCCCCTGGACCTGTGCTCATTGCGGCGGGGTCATCCGGCCGGAGGTGGTCTTCTTCGGAGAGGCCATCCCCGAGCAGGCCATGCAGGAGGCCGAGAGGCTGGTGGCGCGGGCCGACCTGGCAATTATCGTGGGCACGAGCGGCGAGGTTGCACCTTTTAGCGTTTTTCCATATAGAATCAAGGCCATGGGCGGCCGAGTCATAGAAATCAACCTCGGTCCCACGGCTTATGGACGTTTATCCGATGTGCGCATCGACGCTCCCGCCGAAAGGGTCCTGCCTGAACTCGCCCGCAGAATACTGAAACCACACGCGCCAGCGATTTCATAGAAGCGCGCGACAACACAATTCGCGATACTGAACGACCACGTGCGGCACAGGCCGCATTTGCGCAAGGAGTGATCCATGGACGGCTTTCTGGGAGGCATCCTCGGCGGCGCCTCGCTGGTGGGACTTACGGTCCTGTTCGTACTCGTTCTCATGTCCCTGGGGAGCTGGTACGTCATCATCTTCAAGCTCATGACCCTGAATCGGGCCAAGAAGGCCATCCTGGCCGAGCAGCGCGCCTTTCAGGACGCTCGCGACATGGCCTCGGCCATGCATGCCCTGGGCAAGGACTCCTCCTCCAGCCTCTACCGCATCGCCCACAACGCAGTGCGCGAACTCAAGCGCATCGAGGCTTCCAAGACCGAGGTCAAGGTCAAGGCCCGGCTGGCCAAGGACAACATGCGTCGCGCCCTGCGCCAGGCCGTGGCTTCTGAAATGAGCGCAATGGACAGCCAGATGTCCTTCCTGGGTACCTGCGCCAACGCGACTCCCTACATCGGCCTGCTGGGCACGGTCTGGGGCATTATCGTGGCTTTCCAGAGCATCGCCACGCTCAAGTCCGCCGCCATCTCGGCCGTGGCCCCCGGCATGGCCGAGGCCCTCATTGCCACGGCATTCGGCCTGGCCGTAGCCATTCCCTCGACCATCGCCTACAACGCCATCCAGGGGCTGCTGTCCAAGATCGAGACCGAACTGGTCAACTTCGCGGGCATCTTCCTGAACCGCATCCAGCGCGAGATGCCCTGGATCGTCGCCGAGAGCGACTAGCCCGCGGAGGGTACAGCCATGGACAACCGCAACAGCCGCCGCAGCATTCCAGGCATCAACATCACGCCCCTGGTGGACGTCATGATGGTGCTCTTGTGCATCGTCTTCGTCACTGCCCCGCTCATGACCCAGGGCGTTGAGGTGGAGCTGCCCCAGACCAGGACCGTGGCGGCTCTGCCCACGGATAGCGAGCACCTCGTGCTGAGCATCGACAAGACCGGCCGCGTGTTCATCGAGGAGTACGAGGTCAAGATGGAGGAACTCAAGGACCGTTTGGAAAGCCTGGTGGCCAAACAGAAGAAGGCGCTCTACCTCAAGGCCGACGCACAGGTGCCATACGGCAGCGTTGTACGCGTCATGGGCGAGATCAAGGCCGCGGGCATCGACAAGCTCGGCATGGTGGCCGAGGAGCCCGAGACCAAGGGTAAGAAGCGCAAGTAGCGCCTGCTGCATATGGTTCAAATGAAGCCCCTGGCCCTTACGTTATCCATCTTTCTCCATGTGGCGCTCTTCGGCATGGCTCTGTACATGTCGCGTGGCACGCATGTGCGGGTGGACCTGGACGTGCCGGTCTACAATGTGGACTTGGTATCCCTGGGGCGTCCCGGACCGGCACCCAAGGCTCCTCCGGTGCCCGTGGAGCAACCAAAGGCCCCGGAAGCGCCCAAGGCTCCTCCGGCGCCCGAAGCCAAGGCCGTGGACATCAAGGAGCAGCCCGCTCCCCAGCCCAAGCCCGAGGCGAAGCCCGCGCCCGAAGCCAAGCCCACAGCCAAGCCCAAGCCTAAGCAGCCCGAGGCCACCGAGATAAGTCCAAAGAAGACGGGTAAGGCTCCCCCCAAACCCAAGGCCAAGCCCAAGGAACCCACGGCGCAAGAAATTATGGCCGAGGCCCTCAAGGCCGCCAAGACCGATGCTTCCAAGAAGCCCCAGCCAAGCCCGCAGGAAGTTCTCAAGCGCGAGTTGGCTGAGCTTCAGAAGGAAGTCGGCTCCAGCCCGGCGGCCGCGACCGCAGCTGGCAACGTCGGCGCCAGCACCGGCCAGCAGGTTTATGCCCAGGACGCCGTGGCGCGAATCAAGCCCAACTGGCGGTATCCCTTGGCCGGCACCAACCAGAATCTCTCGGCCGCGGTGGAAATGAGCGTGACGCCCGATGGAACCATAACCGCCTTCAAGCTGTTGAAGCCCTCGGGCAGGGCTGATTTCGATGCTTCGGTGCTCAAGGCCGTGGACGAGACAAAAAAACTCAGCCCGCCGCCCGCGGGCATGCGCACCATACAGATTACTTTCCACCTCCAAGATCTCAAGGGGTAGGACCTTCATGCCAAGAGCGATAGCCCTCGTACTGCCGATATTGGCCTTGCTGCTCGCTGCCACAACAGCGCAAGCCCAAGGCAAGCTGTCCATCGATATATTCGGCCCGGGACAGACCAAGACCAACCTTATGGTCGCCCAGCCGCTGCCCGCAACCAATGGTCAACCCCTGCCGCGCATGGCCGCGGACATGCAGGCCCAGATTCGCGATAACCTGCGCTTCCTGCCCTTCCTGCGCCAGGTCGCCTCGACCGAAGTCATCGGCGGCGACAGGGTGGAAGCGCCCAAGGCCCCAGGCATCGACTTCAAGCGATTTCAGCTCAGCCGCGTGGACCTGCTCACGACCTCCGCCTGGACGCCTGGCGCGGACGGCAAGGCCTCGGTGGCTTTCCGTGTCTACGAGACCTTCACCGGCACCATGCTTTTCGGCCAGGAATATGCCGATATCAAGCCCGTACACATGCCGGATATCGCCGACAGCTTCTGCTCCCGGCTCATGGAAGTCCTGACCGGCAGAGTCGGTTTCTTTCAATCGCGTTTGGCCTTTGTACGTAAGGATCAATCCGGCAAGGAAATCTGGGTGGCCGGCCCCACGGGCTATAATGCCCGCAAGATCACCAGCCTGGGCGGCGTGAACACCAGCCCTGCCTGGTCCCTGGACGGCAAGCGCCTGCTCTTCACCCATGTGGCCAAGACCCAGCACATGCTCGGCATGGCCGATATGGACACCGGCAAGGTGCAGACCGTCGATTTGCCTGGCTCCTCGGTCATTTCTCCCACCTACATGCCCGATGGCCGGCTGGCCGTGACCCTGGACATCGAGGGACAGCCGAACATCTATCTGCTCGGGCGCGACTGGAAGCCCACCGGAACGCCCCTGGCCAAGAGCTGGTCCATCGACGTTTCCCCGAGCTTCGATCGCGCCGGCCGCAAGATGGCCTTTGTCTCCGGCCGCCTCGGCAACCCGCACATCTTCGTGCTCGACATTCCCACGGGGAAGGTCCAGCGCGTGACCTATGAGGGCAAGTACAACACCAATCCCACCATGAGCCCCGACGGCAATTTCGTGGCCTTCTCGCGCGACACGGACGCGGGACATCGCATCTTCGTGATTGACCTGCGGACCGGACTCGAGCGCCAAGTGACTTTTGGCCCCGGATTCGACGAGGAGCCGTCCTTTGGACCCGAAGGTTATTTCATCGCTTTCTCGTCCAGCCGCAGCGGGATTTACAAGCTCTACCTGACCACTCGCCATGGCGACGAGCCGGTCATGTTGCAGACAGGCTCAGGCGAAGCACGCGCGCCTTCCTGGACTCGTGGACCGAACTAAGGCAGCCAGGGAGCGCTAGAACTATAGCAAGCAATTTCGGTGGTCACTATACCGGCTGAGATTCATTGCATTATGTTCATGCCAGACATTCAGTTGGTTACGAGCTTTTTTGTAGAGCATTTTGCTTTTGAAAATGCTCTACAAGCCATGCGTCGGCATGGCTTGCCGCCGCGCAGGCGTAGGCGCAATTCACTTGCGCCGTCAACGCCGGAGCGGGCGTCTTAAAAGCAATCTGCTTTAAGAAGGTTTGCAATAGGCGAAATCGGAAAGATCGCTTTTCCGTTTCGAGATATGCCGCACATGGCGAGGATAATGCCAGGCATTGGCAAAAAAAGGAGAATGCCATGAATGTTATGACCCGCAAGACGATTGTAGTGCTTTTCGTATTGGCCCTGCTGGCAGGCTTCGGCTGCGCCAAGAAGCAGGTCAGCTCCACGCCCGACCAGACTTCCGCCGCGGCCCAGGGCGAAATGACGGACGGAACGCCCACGGATGACGAGGCTGCCCGCCGCGCAGCCGAGGAAGAAGCCTACCGTAGAAGCGAACTGCAGGATGACCAGACTGGCCAGACCGAGCAGGAGCGTCTGCAAGCCGAGCAGCAGGCCAAGCAGAACATCAATGAACTGGTGTTCTTCGCCTACGATTCGTACGAGCTCGATTCCAAGGCACGCGAAGTGCTGCAGCGCAAGGCCCAGGCCCTCAAGCTCATGCCCGACACGCGCGTGACCATCAAGGGCTACTGCGACGAGCGCGGAACCGAGGAGTACAACCTGGCCCTGGGCGAGCGTCGCGCCCGCGCATCTTTCGATTTCCTCGTGCTCATGGGCGTCAACCCCAACCGCATCAACATCGTCAGCTACGGTGAGGATAATCCCCTCGACCCGGCCAATAGCGAAGCCGCTTACGCCAAGAACCGTCGCTGCGAGTTCGAGATCGGCTAAGCCCGATAGATCTTGTTGAGACATGCGCCGCGGATGCCCAAGCATCCGCGGCGTTTTTCATTGCGGATCAGCGGATCAGATGAAGAGCCAGGCTTCCAGGCTTACGACGAGCCACAGGCAGGCGGCGGCATACAATGCGGCCACGGCATCGTCGATCATGATGCCGAAGCCGTCAGGCATGCACGTCTCGGAGCGGCATACGGGCCAGGGCTTTGTGATATCGAAGAGACGAAACAGGGAGAATCCCACGAGCAGCTGCCAGAATTCGAGCTGAGCGAATGGCAGATAGGTTACCCACTGGCCGAGCAATTCGTCCACGATCACGCAACCCGGATCCTTGCGACCCGTGACGCGCTCCACGCGCGTGGCGGCCAGGCCTCCGAGCACAAAGACCATGGCCAACACCGCCAGTCGCCCCCAAGTGGGCAAAGGCATGAACAGCCAGGGCGCTAATAAAGCAGCGAACAGCGCGCCCGCGGTGCCGGGAGCCTTGGGAGCGTGCCCCAGAGGCCAAAGCGTGGCCAGGGCGTACGCGGCCTTGTCCAACATGGTCATGGGCAACACGCGGGCCTGGAGCTTGGAGCTGTCCGCCATGGTCTACTCCAAACCATTAGCCGGAGCCGCGGCTCCGACCCGCGCCAGTACGCACAGCATTTCGCTCACTTGCGAGGCGGCCCCGCCGATCAGTGATTCCAAGTCATAAGCATCTGTAGTTATTACCATTAAATTGCCTTTAGCGGGAGATTCAGTTAATGTGACATAATGGATAGATTGAGGACATCACGTATGCATACAATGGAAAATCGCCATGTTCACCATTAGTGAAGCCAGAGAAACGATCCAGACCTTTCAAGAGCTTCTCGATTCGACACCACGCGAGGCATGCCATGTTCGTATCTCGTCGGATGCCTGGACATTAGCTGAGATAGTCGGCCACTTGATAGACTCCGCGAGCAACAACCATCAGCGCTTTACCCGCCTCAAATTCGGCGATTTGGATTCTTTCCCTGGTTATGATGCCGAGCCATGGGTATCCCAACAGAAATATGACAACCTTGATTTCGAAATACTTTCTCATCTATGGTCATGCTACAACATGTTGCTTCTGCATCTTGCCGATACGACTTCAAATGACGTCAAACGCAACACATGGAGAACTCCAAACGGACCGCAGACATTGGAGTTTCTGATCGAGGATTACTACAAACACCTTCGGCTACACATTCGGCACTATCAGGAGCGACTCGCAGAGGTTCGTGCGTATTTGGGCCAATGACATGGTCTCCAGCGTGGACACACTGAAGACCTCCGACTTGCGGCCCGACGTGCAAATGGCGTAGCCGGTATGGATAGCCGCCCCACGGTGGGCAAAGGCATGAACAGCCAGGGCGCTAAAAAAGTAGCGAACAGCGCGCCTGCAGTGCCGGGAGCCTTGGGAGCGTGCCCCAGAGGCCAAAGCGTGGCCAGGGCGTACGCGGCCTTGTCCAACATGGTCGTGGGCAACACGCGGGCCTGGAGCTTGGAGCTGTCCGCCATGATCTACTCCCCTGCTTTGGCTGGCGCCACGGCCGCCCGCAGTTTAGCATCCCAGGCTTCGGTCAGCTGTCCAAGCCTGCCCAAGGAACTGCGAATGAAAGCAGCAATCTGCTTGCACTGCTCAAGATTGCCCATGGCTTGCTCCGCTTGCAGCAGTTCATAGTAGGAATCTGCTTTGCTCTCATTTTTGATGGCGTTGATCGCGCAGGAGCGAGCTTTCCCCAAATCGCCTTTCTTTCTATAGAAAGTCGAGGCCAAGATTTGTACGCCAGAATGGTCGGGATGGTATCGCAGCATGGACTGAACAAGCGCCTCCGCCTTGTCACCTTTTCCAGTGTTGACCTGCCGCAATATCTCTTGAAAGAAATGATCCACGGATTTCCCGGCATGGTTCTGGACTAGCGATTTCAAGAATTTGGCCGGCCTGCGCATCAAGCGGTCCAACGGCACGGCATATCTGGAGATGGAAAAATCCGGCTCACCAGTGCGGTGGGCCTGCCGCAGGAACTCCGCCATGTCGTACCCATCGCGGCTTTTCAGCTTAGTCGCGAACCCACGCTCAATCTTAGCGCAAAAGTCCTGCTGCGATTTATAGTAATAATGATTCATCTGGCATACATCGTCCGTATAGTAGGAGAACGCTCCGGAAACCGGAACCCTCTCCGTATTGACGCAATAATGATCTTTTAAGTACTCGAAATGGTGTGGAGAAAGAGGCTTGGCCAAATATCTGCACTGAGCAATGGTCTTCACATGCTGGCTCGTTTCCAGCCTGTTCGCATAGGAATTGATGCACAAACCGGATGGGCGAGAGACATGTCCGTTGGAGCCGAACATCATCCAGGACACGGCAAGTCCGGCATAATCCTCATATGCAGCGAGGATATCCCTCATACCGGATGCCTGCTTGGGAACGATGAACTCGTCGATGTCGATGAAGGCCGTCCATCGACTTACGGCCTTGAAGTTGTTGATGTAATGGGCATAAGCGGAAAGCTGCGGAGCTTCGTGGACTGGCCAATCGATGACATGGACAAGCTGCTCTTCGACAAGGTCCGCCAGTAACGTGCGGACAGGATTCTTGCTGTTGTTGTCGTAGATAAAGACAGCTTCGAAGCCAACCATCAGATGATAGATCACCCATTCCTTGAGGGCGTGATCTTCGTCTTTGGCAATGGCGCATATGGACGTATAGTAATTCATTTCGTCCTATGTGGACCGATCGGCATTTTCCAATATTAATCCAATAAGGAGAGGAGGAGGGTTATTCCGCCCTTGGCGCGATGATTCCCCAGGTCGAAAAGGCCTCCAGCACCTCCGCCACAGGCAATCCAACCACATTGGAATACGAGCCTTCGATGCGCTGCACCAGGAAGCCTCCGTGCCCCTGGATGGCGTAGCTGCCGGCCTTGTCCATGGGCTCGCCCGTTGCCACATAGGCTTTCAGCGCCGCATCCTGAACTCTGGCCATGGTCACCAGGGTGGATACAGCGAAGCTCTCGGGTTTGCGGCCTGGAGCGCAAACAGCGCAGCCGGTGATGACCTCATGGGTACGGCCTGCCAGTTCCCGCAGGGTGCGTAGCGCGTCGGCCTCATCGCTGGGTTTACCCAAAATACGAGTGCCCAGAACCACTATGGTGTCGGCGGCCAGCACCACGTTCTCGGGTCGGCGGGCAAAGGCGTCCATAGCTTTGGCCAAGGCCGCGCGGCAGGCGTATTCCGCCGGCGGCTCACCCTCCTCGGGCATCGGCTCGGCTTCGCCGGGCAGAACCTCGAACTCCAGGCCGGCCAAGCCCAGCAGTTCGCTACGCCTGGGCGAGGCTGAAGCCAGCACCAGACTGCCCAGCGTCTTGTAGGCTCCTCGGGGGGACATACTGCTCCTTGGGCGATACAATGGAAGGAAATAGCCAGGGCCGGTGTACCCGAGTGACCGGGACAGGGTCAAGACAGCGAGGGTTCGGAATGAGGCAGGGCCGCCTTTCATGGAAAGCGCGGCCCTGCGATAGGTTCCGAAGCAGTTACCCGTAGAGGACAGCTACTGCTGGGTGATGGGCGTAAGTTTGATCTCCACGCGACGGTTCTGGGACCTGCCTGCCGCCGTGGAGTTGTCGGCGATGGGCTGATTGGGACCCATGCCGCGCACAAGAAAGCGCTCCTGCTGCACGCCCTGACTGATGAGGTACTGGGCTACGCTTTGGGCCCGATCTTGGGACAAGCGCATATTCAGGTTCATCGACCCCGTGGAATCAGTGTGACCAAGAACATCGACGTAGGTCTTTTCATACTCCTTGAGCACGATAGCCACGGAGTTGAGCACCTCGAAGAACTGCGGCTTGATACCCGCCGAGCCGGAGTCAAAGGTTACGTTGCCCGGCATGTTCAGGATGATCATGTCTCCCTGGCGGGTCACGCTGACGCCCGTGCCTTGCAACCGCTGGCGCAGCTTGGATTCCTGGTAGTCCATGTATCCACCCACGGCGCCGCCTGCCAAAGCTCCAATACCCGCGCCGATGAGCACGCGCTTACCGCGGTCACCGCCGCCGAAGATGGCCCCTCCGGCCGCACCCGCGGCCGCGCCGGCTCCAGCGCCTATGGCGGCCCGACTGACCTGGCGCTCGCCGGTGTAAGGATCGGTGGTGCAGCCCGCGGCGAAGAGCGCGCTGCACATGCAAACCAGAAGAATTTTAGTAGCGATTTTTTTCATTGGCCAGGCCTCCTGTGTAACTCTCCGCAGCTATCAACGCCGCAAAGCAAACCCGATGAAAACAAAAAATAGCCCAAAGCCTTGCACAGGGCAAAGCATTCTGCCCGTGCGTGCGCCTTTCCTGCGCTGAGCTGCCGTCGATCAGCTCGTCGCACTGGAAAAGACCTGGCCGGGATTGCAAACATTCTGCCAGGGTTCACGAGCGATGAATTACGCGGTTCGGGATGGGCCTTATTCAGGCATGACCTTGGAAGTGGGCACGGAAGGGACAAAAACCTTACCAGTTCTTGCGCAAGTTGCGCTAGAGCATTTTGCTTTTGAAAATGCTCTGCAAGCCATGCGTCGACATGGCTTGCCGCCGCGTAGGCGTAGGCGCAATTCACTTGCGCCGTCAACGCAGGAGCGGGCGTCTTAAAAGCAATCTGCTCTAGGAATCGAAACCTTGGCCCGAGCGCTCCTGTTTGCGGGCGCCCCTGGCCTTCTTGGTGGCCAGCCGCCGCTCCTTGGCCGCACGGCTGGGTCGCGTAGCCTTGCGCGGGCGCTGTATGCGCAAGGCCGCACGCAGGAGCTGCTGAAGCTTGAGCACAGTCAGACGCTTGTTGTCTTCCTGGCTGCGCGTGGCGTCGCTGGCGAGCACCAGCTCGCCCTCCTTGGTCAGCCTGGAAGCCAAGCGCTCAAGGATGAGCCGCTTATCCTCTTCGCCCAGGCTTTGCGAGCCGACCACATCGAAGCGCAGCACGGCCTTGGTGTTGACCTTGTTCACATTCTGCCCACCCGGTCCGCCGGACCTGGCAAAGGTGAAGGACAACTCCTGCTCTGGGATGGCCACCTGATTCGTGATGGGGATAGGACCCTTTCCGCTTTCCGCGCTCATGGCGAACTCATAAACCGTCCGAACCGTGCAGGCAAGCGACCTCAGCTCCTGCCCAGAGCTTCCACGGCCTGCTCGGTGAGGGCGTCCATGATCTCGCCGTGGTCATGTCCGGCCAGGTGCAGTACGGCATGGGCCAAAAGGCGCACCAGATGCTCTCGAGGCTGCTGCCCGTATAGAAAGGCTTCGCGCTCCAGGGTATCCACGGACAGGACGATCTCGCCCAGCCAATGGTCCTGCCCTTCTTCAAACACATCGGCCACATCGGCCACATCCGTTCCTTTGGTATCCCCTGATCCGGCCGGAAAGCTCAATACATTGGTCGGCCCCACGCAGCCCATGAATGCGGCATTGCGCCTGGCAATATCGGCATCGTCCACCAGGTGCAGGTCAAAGGAGCAGCCGGACAGGCCCAGGACATCCAAAAGCGGATCGCAAAGTTCCAGGATTTCGTGACGGCTCAAGGGAAAAACCGGCGGGAGGCGCAGGCCGGCCTGAGTGAACAGGGAAACGGACACGGCTTACTGATGCATGGGGTACATGGGCGGCGCCACGGGCTTGCTCCCGCTCTGGCTGGACTGGCTCTCGGCCTTGTCACCCGGGTACTCGATGCGGTTATGGAATATGCCGGTAAGGATACGCAGGAAGGCGTCGGTCAGCAGGTGCAAGTCCTTTAGCGTCAATTCGGACTCATCCAGCTGTCCCTCGGTGAAAATGGTGCGGATCAACTTCTGGATATGGCCCTTGAGACGGCTCGGTGTGGGGTCCACCAAGGTACGGCTGGAAGCCTCGATGACGTCGGCCAGCAGGATGAGCCCGGCTTCCTTGGTCTGGGGCTTGGGACCCGGATAGCGGTAATCCTCCTCGCGCACGGCCTCCTCGCCTCTGGATTCGGCTTGTTCCTGAGCCTTGTGATAAAAGTAGGTGATCAGTGACGTGCCGTGGTGCTGCTGGATGATGTCCACGATCTCAGGGCCGAGCTTGTGCTCCCTTGCCAACTCCACGCCCTTCTTGGCGTGCGAGATAAGCACCAGGGCGCTCATGGAGGGCGCAAGCTTGTCATGCTTGTTGCCGCAGCCGAATTGGTTCTCGATGAAGTAGTGCGGCGTCTTGAGCTTGCCGATGTCATGGTACAGGGCCGCTACCTTGCCCAGCAAGGGGTTGGCGCCGATGGCCCTGGCCCCAGCCTCGACCATGTTGGAAACGACCAGCGAGTGGTGATAGGTGCCGGGCGCGTTGACCATGAGCTCCTGCAACAGCGGCTGCTCCAGATTCATGAGCTCCATTAGCTTGAAGCGTGAGGTGTAGCCGAAGACATGCTCGGTAATGGGCGACAGGGCCAGCACCGCCAGAAGCGAGAGCAGACCGCAGGTAAACACGAGCACCGTGCCGCTCCAGATTCCGGCCGAGCTTGGGGAGCCGAGCATGAGCACACCGACCCAGCACAAGAGCAGCGCTCCCATGAGAGGAAAGACGCTGGACAGCAACTCGATGCGGTTCTGGGCGCGCTTGATGAAGAAAACGTTGAACATGCCCGAGATGAAATAGAAAATGACCAATTCCAGGCCGCCACCCGCCAACTTGCCGCACAGGAAAGCGATGAGCAGCCCGGCGAAAAAGCAGATTACCACGGGGAAGAACAGGGCCAGCACGCCCATGGCCCCAGCAGCGGGCAACAGATAAGGGAACAGCTCCGGGCTCATGTTCGCGAAGACGATGCCCTGGGCAAGGGGCGTCTTGATTACAGCCAGCACCTTGGCCATCAGGCCGAACAGCAGGAAGACGGAGCCCAGGAACACGGCGTCGCGCACGGCCAGATCGCGGGTGCGCACCTCCATGGTCGAGAAGTACAGGCCGAGCAGCAGAAGGAAGCCGATGATGAAGATGCCCGAGGCCTGCATGGGCATGAAGAAGCTCTTCTGCCGCGTGTACAGTGCCTGGATCTTTAGCTGCTGGTCGGACGTGACCCGCTCGCCCTGGCGCACGATGATCTCGCCCTTCTTGATCTGCGTGTAGACCGGTTCCACGGCTTCCATGACTTCACGCTTGCGGCTTTGGGTGGCCTCGCGATTGAAGGTCAGGCTCGGCATGGACATGGGATGGATGATGTCTTCCACGGCCCGGCGGAAGCGGATGGGCTTCTTGAGATCTATACGCAGATAATGCTCCAGATCCGCGCGGAACTGGCCCAGGTCGCGGATGAGCTGCAGGTCGGCCTTGAGGCTCTCCTGGTCGTTGCCCAGGTCGCGAATGATGATGCCGCCCCTGTTGGGCAGTAGCAGCCTCTTTTCGCCCACAACGCCGTAGTCGAAATAGGTTTCGAGCCAGGGCAGGATGGTTTCGGTAAGCGCTTTCCGGAACTCGTCCGTGCGCCACATGAACAAGCTGCGCGAGCTGATCTCGGAATTGAGGCTCTCGGAGATCTGCCAACGCAGCCGCTCCAAATCCTCGGTGGGAGTCTGGGCTATCTGGTCCAGAATGGTGGTAACGCGCCGTTTGAGGTCGGTCACCACCTCGTGGCTGAGGTCATATACCGGCGGCTGGGCCGAGGAAACCTGCTCGCGCTTGCGCTGGGTAGCCTCGGCCTCCTCCAGGAGCAGGTCCTCGTCGGCGGTAATGTCCTGACTGGCGATCTCGCCGGCGACATAAATCGTGATAGGCCGCTCAAAACGCAGGCCGGCCATGATGCTCAGGGCCAGGAGAACGCCCACGAGAGCCAGCAGGCCGCCGGCATCACTGCTGAGCCGGAGGCGCAAAGCGGACACGGACCTGGAGCCCAGGACCGTTTTGGCGCCGGTCCTGGAAACCGAGCCGTTAGCTTTTTTCTTCGATTGCGTGCGCATGGCGCTCATAGGCGTTGACGATCCGGCCTACCAATGGATGTCTGATGACATCCCGCTCCTGGAAGGCGATCATGCTTATGCCCGGAATGCCTGCAAGCACCTTGCGGGCGTGAATGAGTCCCGAGCTGCCCTTTCCCGGCAGGTCGATCTGCGTCACGTCGCCCGTGACCACGACCTTGGAGCCGAACCCGAGCCGGGTCAGAAACATTTTCATCTGCTCGATGGTGGTGTTCTGGGCCTCATCCAGTATGATGAAGGCGTCGTTGAGGGTCCTGCCGCGCATGAACGCGAGCGGAGCCACCTCGATGATGCCAGTTTCCAGCATCTCCTGTACTTTGCCGAACTCGAGCATGTCGTGCAAGGCGTCGTACAACGGCCGGAGATAAGGATTGACCTTCTCCACCAGGTCGCCGGGGAGGAAGCCCAGCTTCTCGCCGGCTTCAACCGCGGGCCGGGTGAGCACCAGCCGTTTGACCTT
Source organism: Desulfocurvibacter africanus subsp. africanus DSM 2603 (assembly GCF_000422545.1). Taxonomy (NCBI): domain Bacteria; kingdom Pseudomonadati; phylum Thermodesulfobacteriota; class Desulfovibrionia; order Desulfovibrionales; family Desulfovibrionaceae; genus Desulfocurvibacter; species Desulfocurvibacter africanus. Next base: position 99,059 of record NZ_AULZ01000015.1, on the reverse strand, counting down.
GCGTGCGTTGAGCGCGGCCACGGCCATGGCAACCGCCAGATAGGTCTTGCCGGTACCCGCGGGGCCGATGCCGAAAACCATGTCATGCTCGCGGATGGCTTCCAGATATGCGCGCTGCGTCGGCGTCTTGGGCGTGATCGTGCGCTTGCGCGAAACCGGGATTGCGATATCCGCGAAGATGGAGCGCAGACTGGCCTCGCTATCGTGGGAGACAATGCGCCAGCCCTGGTCGACATCCTGGGGCGAAAGCTGACGCCCGGATTTGACCAGCCCGTACAACTGGGCCATGAGGTTGGCCGCCGCATCCAAGCTGCTCTCGTTGTCGGAGCGCAGAACAAGGGAAGTCCCACGCGTGTCGGCGGACACGCCGCTCAGATCGCTGACCAGTTTGACATGACTGTCATGCGGCCCGAACAGGCTGCTGGCCAGTGCGCAATCGTCGAATTCTAGCCGCCGTATGTGGCGGGCGGTTTCGTTCATGACGCTCCGTATGCATCCACTCCCGACCAATTAGGCCAAGAAGTTTTGTACTGTTTTTTCAAGCGGGCGTCCAACTTTCGATGGCCGCCATCCGTCTTTTCGGCATCATGCCTACACCGCGCCAATCCGGCCGCCATGCGCCATGTCCCATGCGCCAAGGATCGCTCGAGCGCACAGCCCGCAATAATTTGGAGGCAAGAAATCAGAGGGGCAATGCAAGCTTGAGCTTCTCGGGCAACTCAGGGTCCAGGTCCACGCGCAGGGTTTGGCGCATCTCCTCGACACGCACCAGGCCCAAAGCCGCTCCTTTGATCTTGCGCACGTCCTTGACCAGGGCACAGAACACGTCGGCCTTGGCCTCGCCGGCATAACCGCTGGCCAGCCCGGCCAGCGCCGCAGCCTCGCGCATGCTCCTTTCCGGCACTTCCTGGGCTGGATAGTCGCGCTTGAGCACCACATGCGCCCCTGGCCTGTGCGCGGCATGAAACCACAAGTCGAAGGGGCTGGCCGCCTGACTGAGCAGCTTGTGGCCTGCTTCCTGATTCTTGCCGCGCAGCACGCGGAAGCCGTCGCTGGTGGTGAATATCAGCACGGCCAGGCCGCGCAAACGTTTGGACAGTAACGGTCGGTCGTCGACCTTGGTTTCCAGGGCTTCCTTGCCCTCGGCAGAGGCCTGCACCCGTCCCTCGGCCTGGCCTCGCAGTTCGGCGCCGAGCTGCGCCCGACGCTGATCCACAACAGCCAGGCCACGCCTGCCCTTGGCCACCTGTTGGAAGAGCCGTTCCATGTTCTCGGTCACGCTCATACGCGTGTTCAACTCCACCGTTATCTCGCCGTGCAGCGGATGGCGGCCGGTGATGCGCTCGGGAGTGGGCCCAGACTTGTGCTTGTACAGTTCGGCCTGGAGCAGTTCAGCCTGGGATTGTTGAGCCGTCATGCGCGAAAGCCGTTCCCGGTCTGCCTCCAGGCGCTCCAGCCCGCGCCGCAAGCGGCGCTCGCGAACCTTGAAGGCTTCCCTGTCGTTGGCCGACTCGCCATGAGCCAGACCAGCGAAGAATTTCGGCTCGCCATAGGCAGCCGCGGCTTCCAACGCACTCCCAAAGGCCTGGACGCTATCCGCCTGACCTTCGTCTTGCGGCCATGCGTGCAGGGCCGTGGGCGTCCCGTTCTTGTATGCTACATAAATAGGATTGGCCGGTTGCTTGGCAAGGGAGGCATAGAAGTTCGCGACATCGCGCTCGGGCTGGGATTTGAGCCGCCTGCGCAACGCCGGGGAGAGTTGGGGGAATTCTTTCCAGACATCAGGATCATGCAGCGCCCGCTCAAGCGGCGGCCAAGACGGCTCGCTGCCGAAAGACGGCTCCAATTCCCCGGCCAAGCGCATGCCCGCGTGCATATCCAGCACCAGGAAACGGCTTTGATCAGGAGCGTCGGGAGGCACGGGCGACAGCTCCCAGGCAATGCGCAATCCGGGCCAATCAGCTTGCCATTGCCCCAGCCAGCGGCCCGAGATGCGCTTGCGGAACCACATGGCCTCGGCCGGAGCCGACATGGGATTCTGCGGCTTTGTCCCGGACAACAAAAGCAGGGCATCCTTCTTGGCCGGATGGAACAGGAGCAGGCGCTTGCCGCCCCTGGCGCCGAGCACGAGGGTCCAGTAGCTCTTGGCCGGACTGTATATCTTCTCTATACGGCGGCCGCTGAGCGCAGGCCCAAGTTCGATGCATAGGGAGCGGAAGATGTGCGCGTCCATGAACTTGGGTCTGTGCGATTAAGCCAGGAAGGGGTGAGGACGTTGGCGTCCAGCGCGCGGCGTCAGAAAGCTATGAAGACGCCGATTCGGCACGCTGATGCTCATCTTCCTCCTGCTTGCTCTTGCAGTGGATGCACAGAGTGGTCACGGGCCGAGCCTTGAGCCGCGGCACGCTGATGTCTTCGCCGCACTCCTCGCAGATGCCATAGGAACCATCGTCTATACGCTGAATGGCTTCTTTAATCTTTTTGATCAACCGGCGCTCGCGGTCGCGCAGCCGGAGGGTGAAGGCCCGGTCGGACTCGGCGGTGGCCCGGTCGGCAGGATCGGCATAGACCTCGACTGTATCAGTCATATCCTCGATGGTCTCGTCACCCTGCTTGACGATATCGTTCAGCATGTCGCTCAAGTGCTTGCGAAAGAACTCAATGTCCTTGGGGTCCATGCGTACTCCCTTGCAAAAAGCATTCTTGTGGAAAACCGCTGCATGCGGCCTGAAATAAGCACACCTGATTAATTCAATCCCACTATGAAGTAAAGACTCGCCAGGGGATTTTCTTCGCTCTTATCCATACCCGCGCAACTGGGAAATAGTGCCGGTCATACTCCATCTTTCGCTTCGACCAGTTTTGCCATACCGTGATCTCAGCGGGGAGGATCCCATGCCCTACGAAAAGCCCTACGAAAACGCTCAAACATCTCCATCGCCCGCAAGGCAGGCTCGGTTGCTGGCCGACATCCTGGCCAGCGCCTGCAAGGGCCGGCCGGACATGCCCGTGCGCGCCTATGTTCAGGGCGCCCATCTGCTGGGCCTGCGCAGCCAGGGCATGGGCCTATGTTCCAGGGCAGCGCGACACGACGAGCCGCCAGCCGTGGAGCTGCAAACGCTGCCATCTTCAGTCAAGGAAACCGCCGAACTACTCCTGGGCCGCTCCGGCGAGCCGGATGCGGCAGCCTTCGGCATGGCTGCGGTGAACCTGCTTTTGCCGTTTCCCGCCGAGGCCGCAACGATGAAGGCCCAAGAGCTAATCATGGCTAAAGGACGTGGCAAGCGGGTGGCCGTGGTGGGACACTTCCCCTTCGTGGAGCGCATGGGCCAAGAATTCGCGGATTTCTGGGTCATTGAAAAGGAGCTTCGCCCTGGCGACAGGCCGGAGCACGAGGCCGAGGAGCTGCTGCCGCAGGCCGATGTGGTGGCCATGACGGGCACTACCCTGCTCAACGGCAGCTGCGAGAGATTGCTTCGGTTGTGCCGGCCCGGCGCATTCACGATCATGCTCGGGCCCAGCACGCCCATGTCTCCCTGCCTGTTCGATTGGGGCCTGCAAGCCCTTGGCGGCACGCGGGTCAGCGATCCCGACCTGGCGGTCGAAGGCATCCAGGAAGGCCGGACATTCAAACAACTGCGTGGCGTGGAACAGATCATCTGGCTGAAATAGAATTCTATTTTTTTCTTGCGAAGCATGCTTGACACCTGGAAACGAAATCCGTAGATAGAGCCCTCGCTTTTCGAGTGAGCGGGAATAACTCAGTGGTAGAGTGCAACCTTGCCAAGGTTGAAGTCGCGGGTTCAAATCCCGTTTCCCGCTCCACAATATTTCGGCGGCATAGCCAAGTGGTAAGGCAGAGGTCTGCAAAACCTCCATTCTCCGGTTCAAATCCGGATGCCGCCTCCAATTCGATATGCGGGAATAACTCAGTGGTAGAGTGCAACCTTGCCAAGGTTGAAGTCGCGGGTTCAAATCCCGTTTCCCGCTCCACGATGATCCGGCCGGCCCCCTCCTAAGAGGTGGCCGGCTTTTTATTTACCCCCTCCAGCCACTGCCTGGGCTCTTGAATGCGGAGACTATCCGGCCACGCAGGCCAGGCTCCCGGCGATAAACATAAGGAGCGACGAGTGAACACGACCCGGCACATGCGCGGGAAGCCATCCCAGGAAAGTTCCCTGAACATTACACTGGACGCCCCGCTGGACGAACTACTGGCTGCGGCCAAGTCGCGCTATGAAGTGGCTTTCGAGCCAGTGAAAATCGGCGGGTACACGCTTGAAATTCTCCAGCTCACGAACATGGGCAGCTATGTGGAGGCGCTGGCCGCACAGTTGACTCCCGGAGACAGCCTGGAACTGCCCTTCTGGGCCAGGATATGGCGCAGCTCCTTTCTGCTCTCCTACTTCGTGCAGCGCCTGCCGGCCGAAGGCCGCAGCATGCTCGAGATCGGCGCGGGCGTGGGCTTGTGCGGACTCTTCGCGGCCAAACACGGTTTCGAGGTGACCCTCACCGACATTCACCCCGACGCCCTGCTCTTCACACAGATCAACATCCTCAAGAACGGACTGCAGGAACGCGCGCGTGTGGCCAGCGCCGATTTCACCCAAGACAGGCTCGGCCGACGCTTCGACATTGTGCTGGGCTCCGAAGTGCTCTACAAGGAAGACACATACCGGCCCCTGTGCAAGTTCCTGCTGGACCATGTGGCAGACACCTCCGAAGCCGAAATCGTGCTGGCCAAGGAGTTCACGCGCAAGGCCACCAAGTTCTTCAACCTCGCCGAGCGCGAGTTCAACATCAAGAGTCAGGACATCGGCTACAAGTCCGACACGCAGGCAGGCGATCAGGAAAAGCATCTGTGCACCATCTACCGCCTGTCGCCCAAAAAGATCACTCCCCCTCGAATTGGATAGGAAAATGACCATACTGAAGGATTGCCTCAAGACCTACACGGCGGACCAGGACAAGGCCGCCCTGCCGGCGGAAACCATCAGCAGGGTGCGCGCCCTGCTCGCGGCCAAGGGGCAGGGAATACTGGCCGAGACCCGGCGCATCGACTCGGGCCGACTGGGCATCCCCGTATTCCTGAGCGTGTGCGGCCCTCGCGCGCGCCAGATCATGCCCACGCGCAAGCAGATGGGCAAAGGAGCCTCGCCCGAGCAGGCCGAAGCTTCGGCGCTTATGGAGCTCATGGAGCGCTACAGCTTCTTCTCCTTCTGGGAGAATGAGTCCAATTTCGAGGAGCTGACCTGGAGCCAGGCCCAGGCTCGCTGGCCCGGACAGGTCCTGCCCCTGGCCGAGATGCTTCATAGCGTGGGCGAGCGCCTGCCCGACTCGGCCGCGCAAGAAGTGCTGGACCTCGTGACCTGGCGCTTCTGCAAAGCCCTGCACGTGCCCACGGGCAGCGAACGCAGGGTGCCCCTGGACTGGTTCAAGCTGCTCAACGAGTTCAACGGCTCCAGCGCGGGCAATACCTTCGAAGAGACCCTCTTCCAAGGCGCTTGCGAGATCGTGGAGCGCCACGTCTCCGCCCTGGTGGATCGCGATCGGCCCGAATTGCCGACCATCGATCCCGAATCCTTCGGCGATGAGGTGCTTGAACAGCTCATGCGCTGCTTCACGGCCAATGGGGTCAAAGTCTGGCTCAAGGATTTCACCCTGGGCATGCCCGTGCCCACGGTGGCCGCCCTGGCCTACGACCCTTCGACCTTCCCCGGCCTGAGCGAAATCGTCTATACCGCCGGCACGGCCTCTACTCCGGCCAAGGCCGCCATTCGCGCCCTGACGGAAGTGGCTCAACTGGCCGGCGACTTCCACACCAGCAGCAATTACGAGGCCTCGGGCTTGTCCAAGTACAAGGACCTGGCGGAAATAGACTGGCTAACGCGCGGTCCAGTGATCCCGGCTTCCACGCTGCCCGACATCGGCCGCGCCAACATCCGCGATGAAATCATGGTCCTGGCCGGAGGGCTGAACGGGCTGGGTTTCCCGCTCTACGGAGTGGAAACCACGAATCCCGAGTTAGGCATTCCGGCCACGTATAATTTCGCTCCCGGCTTTCAGTTCCGCGAGCGCAGCCGACAAGCCGGCCTGGGGTTGTTCGTGGGCCGCAAGCTGGCCGAATGCGCCGATCCCGAGGAAGCCGTGCGCGGATTGCAGGTCCTGGCGCGGATCTATCCCGGAGCCCATTTCATTCCTTTCTTCGAAGGCTTGGCCGCTCTCAATGCCGGTGACGCGTCGCTGGCCTTCCACAAGTTCCAAGTCGCCGAGCCCGTCCAACCCGACGACGAGGACAAGGCCCTGTGCGCCTTTTACGCAGGATATGCCCTGACTCTCCGCCAGCACTGGGATGAGGCTTTGCCGCATCTGGACCGGGCCGTCACCAGGTCCCCCGAGGTCAAAGAATATTTCAATCTGCGCGGAGTTGCCCGATTCAAACAGGCCAAGTATACTGATGCCGCGGCCGACTTTCGGGCCGCGCTCGCTCTCGATAGCGGGTCGGCCATGGATCTGGCCAACTTGGGCTTGTGCCATAAAAACCTGGGTGAAAAAGAGCCAGCAAAAGATTATTTGCGCGAGGCTCTACGACTTGATCCGAGCCTGGATTTCGCCAGGGAGCACTTGGCTGAGCTTGAAGGCAATGGACAACTCTAAAAATGAGTGCAATAGCCTCTGCATAATGTTGACAAACATCCTGCATGGAATTTACAAGCGGCTAATGATCTGGCAACGAGCGATTTTTGAATCTGGTCGCGAGATCACTTCACGGCGGAGAGTCGCCGTGGACTAACGACGAGACGTTCGGCCCGATCGGCAATCCGCCATGATTGCCGAAAAGGCTGGGCTTCGGTTGACCCCAAGTATATGTCAGTGGTAGGAACACCTAACAATTTCTTCTAAGGAGGATGTGCATGGCTAGCGTTGAATTCAAGGGTAAAAGCTTTGAGATCGACGAGGACGGCTTCCTGCAGCGTTTCGAGGACTGGAGCCCCGAGTGGGTCGATTACGTGAAGGAGAGCGAGGGCATCAAGGAACTGAGCGACGAGCACCAGAAGGTCATCGAGTTCCTCCAGGACTACTACAAGAAGAACGGCATTGCCCCCATGGTGCGCATCCTGTCCAAGGTGACCGGCTACAAGCTCAAGCACATCTATGAGCTGTTCCCGTCCGGACCCGGCAAGGGAGCCTGCAAGATGGCCGGCCTGCCCAAGCCCACCGGCTGCGTGTAGACCAGAACTGCACTAGATCGAAAAAGGCGGAGTACCCCTCCGCCTTTTTATTTGCATTCTCCGAGACAGAACCATCCCTGACGCCAGGGACTGACAAACCCCACCAAGTGATTGCCCGGTGGGGTTTTGCTTGTTTATCGAGAACAAAAAGGACCTGCCGCTTGGCTTGGCCGGCCAGCGGATCGGGTTTCCGCCTGTGCTCGCTGCGAAGCTACCGTCTTGATGCGGGCGTTGGCTTATCCTGCTGCTTTCCTCCCGCGCCCCGGCCTTGCGGGCCGCCTGCCGTTTTCCAAGGCTTGCTCGCGGGTTTGACAACGGCCTGAGCCTGCTTCACCGCCTCGACCTGAAGCTTGCGCCTGGCCTTAAACGCGTCGCGCTTCTTGCGCTCGCGGGCCAAACGTTCCTCACGCACCCGCTCGTACTCCTGATCGAAAAACTTGCGTTTGCGCTTCTCGAAGGTCACGGCGGTGCGCAGCGCCGCAAGGCACATGGCCACTATGGACAGCACGAGAATGAGGCCTTTCTGCAAATTCCACTTCTGGGTCAGAATGAGGTTGGAGAGGTATCCAGTGGAATGCTCGGCCAGGTACACGATGAGCGGCATGAGCAGGAGCGCCAACCCAAGGCCGACCAATTGCATCCACAGGAAATTGCGGCCAAGAATGAGCCCGAAGAACGTGCCGTCGCGCAGCAGTCGCAAGGTCACCAAGCGCTTCTGGAGCCTGTCCAGACGCTCCTCCACCTCAAGGGAATAGGCCTGGCCCCGGCGGAAGTTCTCCGCGTTCTTCAGGTACTGGGTATACATCCAGTGCATCTTCTCGGCGCAGTAATTGAAGTCCCTGCTGAAATCGCGCAGCATTTTAGGAAAGGGAAACCAGGACGCCTCGCGCATGATCGTCTTGAGGCGCGCGAAGTATATTTCCACCTTCTTGCTCAGGCGGGAAACCTCGGACTCGATGCGCTTATCGATCTCCTCCTCCAAGGTGTTGCAGCCGGCGGCAAGCTTGCGCACAAACACATAGTTCTCGATTTCGCCATAGCTGCGCAGGCGAGCGAATGACTTCTGCACTTCCTGACTGAATTCGTGGTCCTTGCTGAACCAAGCGGTCATCTTGTTGGAAAGCGCCTCCAACTGCTTCTTGGCCTCCTTATCCAGCTCCTTGGCGTCCTTCCAAAGCTCGCTCATGGTCGCCTGAATTTGGAAACGGCCGCGCTCCAACTCGGGATCAAGTAATATTCGATTGAAATAGTGAGGATTCTTGTCGATGCATTCTTGAAATACGTTCATGGCGTGATCAGTGAAGCCCATCTTGACCATGCACACGCCCTGCCTGTAGCGGGACTCGCCCCAGCCCCTGGAGAGCAGTTCGGCTTCCTTGTAGAGAGCGGTCGCCTTTTCATACTCCCCGAGAATCTCATGCATGCGCCCATGGAGCATGAGGAAATGAACCTTCTGCACGGGAGTGTAGCTCAAGCGCGCGGCTTCCTGAAAATAATAGAGCGCCTGGTTGCCGTCCTGGGCCTCCATGGACACGAACCCGTTGAGCGAACGAGGCTGATAGCTGCGCGGGAAGCGTAATGTGGCCTGCTTGAGTTGCACCTCGGCCTCTTCACGCTTCTGGCCCTGCATGCACTCCATTGCAACCCAAATATACTCGCCCTCTTCAGGGGCAAGTTGATCAAAGGCGTTGAGCCAATCCTTGCTCCGGCTTCTCCAGATCAGGCGCAAAAAACGCAGCTGGAACGGCGCGGTCATCTCGAAGATAGCCGTGGCCAGGACGCGCGCCTTCCCCGTGCCTTCCAGCACCCGGTTCAGACTGGTGGCGGAGCTCTCGGACAAGGCCTCATCCAGCTCCTGGCAAACGGCGCTGTACTGGCTTATGGGAATGGTCGCCAATTCCTCCCAAACTTCAGGCTTCAGGGTCATGAAGCCGTGCGAGGGGCAGTCCGGGGCTTTATGGCTCTTGAGGCCGCAATAGAAGCATTCAGTGTCGCCCGCCAGGAGTTTTCGGGGCAGCTTGATCTGGATGGACTGCTCAGTGCTCCGCTCCTTGGACTCCGAGCCCAAAGTGATATGGCACCAATCCTCCAGCCTGCCCTTGCTCATGGAATAGCCGATCTCGTTCACATCGAAATCGCGGCCGAGAGTGAAGGCGTCGCGGAAGCTCAGGTGGGGGTAATCCGGAGCCAGGCGGTTCCACTCCAGGGCGACCTTCTTGGGCAGATCTTCATTGAAATTCAAACCCTGCTTGGGCACGGCAGCCATGACCATGGGCCAGTAATGGCCCTCGCCCCCGCTCTTGATGTCCCGGATCAAGTAGATGATTTCCCGGCACCAGTTGCGCAGAAGCCGCATGCTGTCGATGGGCAGTATCAGGAAGGAGTCGTTCCAGATGTACTTGAGGCCCAGGCGCTGGATGATGGGCTCCACGCGGCTGTAAAAAAAACGCCAGCCCGTCGAGTACTCCTTGTCCAGCTTCTTACCCAACGGCTTAATGATGAAATACCAACCCAGCTCGGATTCGTAGTTGAAGCTGGGGTCTGTGAACAGGAGCTTCCAGTCCAGAGTGGACATGCCCGCGTGCACGTTTCCAGGTTTGACGCCCAGGCCCGGCACCGAGAGCACGCCCTCCTCAAGCTTGGGATGCACCCAGATCACCGGATCTCCGGGGTTGCTCAGGTACTGGTCCTTGAGGTCGGGCGCGATGGACACGCTATAGGTCATGTCATAGCCCACCAGGAAGGTGGCCGGCATGACCTCGAAGAATATTTGCAGGGGATTGAGCCGCAGCCAAATCTGAAGTCTGGCCAGTGCTCTGTGGGCTTCCTTGCTGAAGAAGAACCATAGGGACTGGTTGCCGTCGGTGGCCAACTGCACGCCGCCGTGGTCCATGAGCGTCTGCACCAGCGGCTTGGAGACATGGCCGGAGTAGACCATCCAGATACCGATGCCCGAAGTGACCATCCTGGATTGAGTAAAGGACGGCATTTGAGCCAGCAGCTTGGATAAACTGTACATCGGGTCTCCTTGACGCTATTTTTAGGGGTCACCCCCTGAAACAGTCGGAGGCAAACAGCATATGGACATCAGCAAAACTATTGCCGAACTGAAGAAAGATCCTTCCTTTGTCGAGAACGTCGGCATGGTTCTCGTTCACAACGGCGTGGTCCGGGCTTGGTCCCGCAAGGATCGTCGGGGAGTATCCTCCATAGCTATCCGCGTGGACCGCGAGCGCCTGGAGCAGTTGCGTCAAGAATACGAACGCAAGCCCGGTATCTTCCGCGTCGTCGTCGAAGCCCACGAAGGCGATCTCAAGCCTGGCGACGATGTCCTGTTCATTGTCGTGGCCGGGGATATCCGCGAGCATGTCAAGCCTGTGCTCTCCGATCTCCTCGACCGCATCAAGGCTGAAGCCGTCAGCAAAAGCGAAGCCATTTCCTAGCCAGGATACCTGGTCCGGCTGGGCAAGCGTCCGCTTCTCTTCTCGGCGATCCGCGGCCAAGGGTTTACATCTCAAGTCCAGGCTTGCCCAGCCTGTTTTTGCTTGCAAGTATCGATCCTGGTTGTTTTTGAACGTGGCGGGTCCATCAAACGATTAACGAGATCGACACATGGCCCTTGCCTTGCTTCCCATTCTGGGGCAACGCTTGGCCACTACTACATTTACACTATCAAAGTAGCTGTCCTCAAGTTGCGACCAGGTTGAGCCATGCGCATCATGCAAGTTGTCAATATCCACCCATACAACGTTGCGGCATGGTATGCGTTGACGCTGAGCCGATTGTTGCAGCAGGCCGGCCATGAAGTCCTGGTCATCGCCCTGCCGGATTCCCCATCCAGCCGCATGGCCCAGAAGATGGGCTTGCGAGTGGAATCCCTGGAGTTGAACACGCTCAATCCGCTTGCCGTGCCTGGCCTTTACTTACGCATGCGCCGTCTGGTTCGCTCGTTCTCGCCGCACATTATCAATTGCCATCGCGGCGAAGCCTTCCTGCTCTGGGGTCTGCTGCGCAAGGAATTCAAAAGCTTCAGATTGGTACGCACCCGGGGCGTGCAAAACCTGCCCCAAGACAATCTTCCCAATAGCATCCTACACCGCCGGGTGGCCGACGCGATTATCGTGACCAATTCTAGCATTGGCGCCCACTTCCGGAATCTGCTGCAAGTGCCCAAGGACAAGCTTTGGGTCATCTGCGGTGGAGTGGACACACAACATTTTCGCTTCGACCCCGAGGGGCGGCGCAGAGTCAGGGCCGAGTTCGGCTACACGGACCAGGACTTCGTCATTGGCCTTATAGGGCGTTTCAAGGAATCCAAAGGCCAAAGGGAGATTATCCGCAGCGTTGCCTCGCTGCGTCACGATTTCGACCTGCACCACATCCGGCTCTTGCTTATCGGCCATTCGGATGCCCTTGACGAAGGCCGGATAAGAGCTTGGATTTCCGGACACGGCATTGAACGGATCACGGCCATAAGCGGTGTGCGGGAGGACATTCCTGCCTGCATCTCGGCGCTTGATGCCGCGGCGATTCCCTCCACGCAGTCCGAAGCCATTGCAAGAACGGCCCTGGAGCTCATGGCCTGCGGGTGTCCCACCGTGGCCAGCGCCATCGGCGCCCTGCCGGATCTGTTTTCAGCCAAGGCCCTGATTCCGGCGGGAGATGTACCCGCTCTGACCGTAACTCTGGCTCGCCTGGCCAAACATGAACACATCCGTCACGGGTTGCGGCAGGATCAGCTTTCTACTGTTTCCCAACTCACGGAAAACGATTTCCTCCTGCAGACCTTGACCGTTTACGAGAGCCTGCTGAGCTGAGGTCTCCCGACCAACAGTCACCTTCGAGACTCCTTTATGATCGCGGGTTGGAGCTCTACCTGGGTATAGAAGCTCTCCAGTCCGTACCGCTCGCGCCAACTCCCCACATGCATACGCAATAACGTGCCTTCAGACCATATTTGTTCGTTCGGGAACAATTTTCTTATTACATATTCTGCCAAATACCCTATCCAATAACGTTGAATGAACACCATGCACGCCTCAATGCCTCGCACTATATTCAATCATCAATGGATTCGGATTTCTCTTTCGGAATAGGCTGACAACCTTGCCAGTGCTGGTCTGACGGCGCGACTTCCAATTCTGGAAGTAGGGTCTTAAAATTTTAACCTTTTATTTCCAATTGTTAGACTAATAACGATGCACTCGGCACAAGTTCATCACCTGTTTGTGACAAACCCGCTTGAGCATGCGTAATCTCATTTTATTTAGAAATTCTTAGTAAAGAGCCAAAAAACCGTCGAGACCATGTTGATAAAATTTTTCACGACTGTGGAAATGTTGCCATTGACAACTCGCCCCGCCTTGTCCAGGAGCGCTTTCCGGCCCATCCTGAAAAGCCCTACTTAACAGGTTTAGAACCATTATAGCAGTATAAACAGAAGGATAAGCTGTAGAGAACCAACCCTGGTCTCACCTGCCCAAACCGCTTTTCCCTTGTTGCGCCTTTTCCCCTGCTCAGAGTAGACGCTGTCTCTATGAACGAGACATGGCAGCAGATCACTCAAATCCTCGAAAAAGAATTGAACCCGAATCAGTTCACCCTTTGGATCAAGCCGCTCCATGCATCGCTGAACAATAACGTCCTGGAGCTTGCCGCGCCCAACGAATTCGTTGCAGCTTGGGTTCGCGACAAGCTTACTACACATATTTCCCAAGCCGCCTTGCAGGTGCTTGGTTCGCCGTCCACAGTCACGGTGCGCAGCACGCCCAAGCCCACGCCCAGCGCTCCGGAAACCGCGACCAAGCCAAGCTCCGCGGAATCGACGGTCACGGTCAAGGCCAAGCACCTCGGCTTGCCTCTGACTACCCCACTTCAGTCCACACAATGCTGTAACTGGCGCCACAGCTTCGATGATTTCGTGGTCGGCCCAAGCAACGACCTGGCCTATGCCGCTGCCCAAGGCGTGGTCCGCAACGACTTTTCGCCAGGGCCTTTGTTCATCAGCTCTGCGGCCGGACTCGGCAAGACGCACCTGATCCAGGCCATTGGACATGCCGCTCAGGACAGGACACGTTCCAAGAGCTTGACCTTGCGCTACCTGACGGCAGAGGAGTTCGCCACCAAGATGCTCATGGCTCTCAACGCCAAGGACATGAGCCGCTTCAAGACTCAGTTTCGCGAGGGCATCGACATCCTGCTTCTGGAGGACATCCATTTCCTCCAGGGCAAGGCCATGTTTCAGGATGAGCTGCTCTCGACCATCAAGGCCTTGCAGGAGCGCGGCAGCCGAGTCGTGTTTACCAGCTCTTTTCTGCCCAAGGAGCTGTCCAACGTGGACACGCACCTGGTTTCCAGATTCTGCTCGGGCTTTTTGACGGTCATCGACATGCCTGATTTCGATATGCGCCGCCGTATCGTGCAGCATAAATCCCGGCAACTCCAGGTCAACGTGCCGGATGACGTGGCCGAATTGCTGGCCGAGAGCATCACCTGCGACATCCGCCAACTCGAAAGCTGTCTGCAGAATCTCGTCCTCAAGGCCAGGCTGCTCAACGAGCGCATCAGTCTGGACATGGCTCGGGATGTTCTCGGCAACTATGCCTCCCAGAATTCGGGCATGGCCCTGGAGCGCATCGTGGAAATGGTCTGCCGCACGTTCATCCTCTCTCCGACGCAGCTCGCGTCCAAGAGCCGCAAGCGCAATATCGTGCTCGCACGCAACACGGCCTTTTTCCTGGCCCGCAAGCATACGCAGCTCTCGCTCAAGGACATCGCGAACCGCTTCAACCGCACGCACTCCACGGTGATCAAGGGCATAACCAGTCTGGAAGTGGAGATATCCAAGAAGACTCCCGCAGGCCGGCAGATTCAGCGCACGCTGGAACAGATGGATCTCTAGAACAGATTGCTTTTAAGACGCCCGCTCCGGCGTTGACGGCGCAAGTGAATTGCGCCTACGCCGAAGCTAGCGGCAAGCCATGCCGACGCATGGCTTGCAGAGCATTTTCAAAAGCAAAATGCTCTAGCCGTCAGAGCCTTGCGCCTCTCCCTTCAAGCATAGGCTGGATGCTTCAGTCCAATTGCTTCCAGCCTGCCCAGACAATCATCTATTTCGAGAATAATCGCGGAATCCGAGGAAATGACTTCCTCTGAAAAGTGAAGTGCGGGAGAAGCGTCGCCTCTCCCGCGCGGATACGCTCAGATACGCTTGATACGCTTGATACGCGTTATTACCCGCCCAAAGCCGCCAGCTCCATCCTGCCCCATACGGCCAGTTTGCCCCCGCATTGGGCGAATACGCCCTGCACGCCAGCCGCCTCCAGCCGCTTGGCGCCATCCACGACCTGTTCCAGATCGCGTGAGGATTTCAGGCGGTTGGACAGGGCCGTGGCCGCCGCATCGGCCAGCGAGCCCGATGGCGAGCGTACGACCACCAGATCGCCATGGCCGAAGCTCAGGGAATGGCCGATACGTCCCGAGGAAGCGCACAGGCTGAGCGGGAATTCCTCCGGCGCGAAACGCAGGCCAACGCTTACGCCGGCCTCCGGGTCGGGCAGCAGCCCCACCAGCCGCTCCCGCGTGGAGCATAAAAAGCAGTCTCCACCGTTCTCCACCAGGATATTCGGCGTCCGGCCCTCAAAGGCCTTGGCCACCAGTTCGGCCATGGTCCCGGCCACCGCGGCCATGGGCCCCACGCCGCAGACCTCGGCGGCCTCGGCCATGCGCCGCACGATCTCGGCCGCGCCGGGCCGCACGGTCACGGGCGCAAGGCTGGTCAGGAACTCGGGTTGTAGGGCGATGTGGGCCTTGAGCTGACCGCGCAGCGTGCGCACCAGGGCCTCCACCTCGCGGCGCAGGTCTTGATCGGCCACGACCCACAGGTCCGTCTCCTCCACCACGACCTGAAAACGCGCCTCACCCTCAACCGAGGCGGGCTCCATGCGGTAGGCGCGGCGCGGGTCGAGGAAGGTCTTGGCCATGGGTGTCAGGAAGCGAGGATGGCTCGGTATTTGACGATGTCGTCCTGGAAGCGTTCGAAGAGGTCAGCGAAAAGCACGGGCAGCCGCTCGTGGAACTCGCCCAGCAGCGGCAGCATGACCTCGCGGATTTGGGGATGGGCCGGCGTGTCGCAGCGCAGCCGGAAAACGTGCCGCCACTCGCGCATGTTGGCGCTCATGACGATCTCGGTCTTGAGGCTGTTGGGCAGGACGCTGCGGGCTTCCTGGGGCTTGGCCCCGGCCTGGATGAGCCCAAGGTAGGCCTGTTCGGCGGCTTCCATGGCTGAGAGCCACGCGGCGTACTCGGTCGAGCCTTCCCGCCAGAAGCAGGGCCGGATGACCGTGATCTCACTGCCGAAGCGGTCCTTGGCGTAATTGGCGTAGCGCGTGGATTCCTGGCTGTAGGAGGCCAGGCGGTGGCGCACCATCTCGTGGGTCACACCCCGGTCGCACACGAAGCGCACCGTGGCCGAGGCGTGCTCGATAACGCTCTCGTGTCCCGAGGCTACGATGCGCGCGATGAACGGCTCGGCCGTCTCGGGCGTCATCTTGTCCTCGGACTTGTAGCAGGTGCGGCCGGCGAGTTCGAGGATGCGCAGGGTTTCGCGGCTGGGGAGATTCAGGATTTCGTAGGACGGCTTGATGATGCGCATGGTGTGTGCCTCCGGCGGCCAGGGAGGGGAAACCCTTTGAAAAGGGTTCTCCCCTCCCTGGACCCACCCCTTCCTAAACTTTTTTTTTCGACGCGGGCTAGGGCAATCCGCGAACGAACTTCGCGGGTCCAGGGGCGCGTCCGCCCCTGGTGGGTGGGGCCTGGGGAGGGCAAAGCCCTTCCCGGTTCTTACGCCCCCTGCGCTAGCCCAAAGTCTTCAAATGCGCATAGGCCTTGGCCGTGGCCACGCGGCCGCGCGAGGTCCTCTTCAGGAAACCGCATTGGATCAGGTACGGCTCGTAAATGTCCTCGATGGTGCGCACCTCTTCGGAGCAAGCCACGGCCAGGGTCTTCAGGCCCACGGGGCCGCCCTGGTAGTGGTTGATGACCACCGAGAGGATCTTGCGGTCCATGTAATCCAGGCCCGAATCGTCCACGTCCATACGGTCCAGGGCCTGGGAGGCCAGTTCCTCGTCTATGATCTGCTTGCCCTGGAATACGGCGAAATCGCGCACTCGGCGCAGCAGGCGGTTGGCGATGCGCGGCGTGCCGCGCGAGCGCCGGCCGATGGTCATGGCGCCTGCATCGCTCACGGCCGTGCCCAGAATGCCCGCAGCGCGCCTGATGATGGTGGCCAACTGTTCGGGCGAGTAGAACTCCAGGCGGAAGATGCAGCCGAAGCGATCGCGCAGCGGCGAAGTCAAAAGGCCGAGGCGCGTGGTCGCGCCTACCAGGGTGAACGGCTCAAGCTCTATCTTGACCGTGCGCGCGCCGGGCCCCTGGCCGATGATCAGGTCGATCTTGAAGTCCTCCATGGCCGGGTACAGGACTTCCTCCACGTTGGCCGGCATGCGATGAATCTCGTCGATGAACAGGAAGTCGTGACGGCCCAGGTTGGTCAGGATAGCCGCCAGGTCGCCGCTGCGCTCCAGCACCGGGCCGGAGGTGGACACGAGGTTCACGCCCATTTCCGAGGCCATGATCTGGGCCAAAGTGGTCTTGCCCAGGCCGGGGTTGCCGTAGAACAGGGTGTGATCTATGGCGCGCCGGCCTTCGCGCGCCGCGGACAGATACACGGATAGATTGGCGCGCAGGTCATCCTGACCCACGAAGTCGTCGAGTGATCTTGGGCGTATTGTCTCTTCGGGCTGAATGGTCGGGGAGCTGGACATTTCTTAGGCGCGCGCCTTGGCTATGGCTTTTAGGGCTTCGCGCAGGAGCTGGGCTACATCCAGGTCCGGCTCGGCCTCGAATAATTTATGCAGAACAGGTCTGGCCTCCTCCTCGCTGTACCCCAGATTGGTCAGACCCGCCAGGGCATCCTGCAGCACGCTGCGCCCGGGCGCGGCCGGTTTGCGACCCACGGCGGGAACATCGGCCGAGGCGAGTTTGTACTTGAGTTCCCAGAGAATTTGCTGCCCGGTCTTCTTGCCGATGCCCGAGACTCGGGTCAACGCCGCGATATCCTCGTGCAGCACGATCTGGCGCAGGTCGTCGGGATGGAACTGGGAGAGAATGGCCAGCCCTTTCTTGGGGCCCAAATTGGGGATGCTCAGCAGCACATGGAACAGCCGGCGCTCTTCGGAAGTTTCGAAGCCGTAGAGATCCTGGCTGTCCTCGCGCACGACCTGCTCGGTATGGAAGCTCACCTCCTGACCTTCGGCCGGCAGTCTGGCCAGCGCCGGCAGGGGCAGGTGCAGCTCGTAGCCCACGCCGCCGGCGGTAAGCACGAGGCAGGATTTTTCGGTCTGCTCCAGAAGTGTGCCGCGGATGTAGCCGATCATGTCTGGCCTACTGGGCGAGCCCGGCCTGTCTGGTCAGCCGGGTCAGCCGTCGCTGGTTGAGGTGGCAGATGGCCACGGCCAAGGCATCGGTGGCGTCCAGGCCCAGCTTGAGGTCATCGAGCCGCACGTTCAACATGCGCCCGACCATGAAAGCCACCTGACCCTTTTCCGCCCTTCCGCCGCCCACCAGACTTTTCTTGACCAGGCTGGGCTCGTAGGAACTGACGGGCAGGCCCAGGTGTGCGCAGGCCGCGATGGCCGCGCCGCGAGCCTGACCCAGCTTGAGGGCGGACATGATGTTCTGCGAGACGAACACGTTCTCCACCGCGGCCTCGGCGGGCCGGTGCTCGTGGATGAGCTTGGCCAGCTCCGTAAAGATGCGGCCCAGGCGGACGCACAGATCGGTCTTGGCGTCGGTGGCCACCACGCCGGCGGCCACCAATGACAGCTTGCCCGAGGCCTCGCGCACCATGCCCCAGCCCGTACGCCTGGAGCCAGGGTCCAGGCCGAGCACGGTGATACTTCCCGAGTCCGTTTCGCCCATCTACCCTTCCAGTTCGGCCATCAGCTCATCGGGGAAATCGGCATTGGTATAGACGTTCTGCACGTCGTCGTTCTCTTCCAGCATCTCCGTGACCTTGAGCACCTTGCGGGCCGCTTCCACGTCCAGCGGCACCGTGGTCGAGGGGATCATGGACAGCTCGGCGCTCTCGTACTTCATGCCCGCGTTGTCGAAGGCCTGCTTGACGGTGTAGAAGTCCTCCACCGCCGTGCGCACCTCGTAGTAGTCGTCGTCGTCCACCACATCTTCGACCCCGGCCTCCAGGCCGACTTCCATGATCTTATCCTCGCCCAAAGCCTTGGGGAAGACGAGCACGCCCTTCTTGCTGAAGATCCAGCCCACGCTGCCCGTCTCGCCCAGGACGCCGCCGTGCCTGGACAGGATGTGGCGCATCTCGGCCACGGTGCGGTTCTTGTTGTCCGTGGCCGCCTCGATCATGATGGCCACGCCGTTCGGGCCATAGCCCTCATAGAGCATCTCGTCGATGACCTCGGCTTGCAACTCGCCCGTGCCTTTCTTGATGGCGGTCTCGATCTTGTCCTTGGGCAGGTTCACTTCGCGCGCCTTGAGCAAAGCCGTACGCAGACGCGGGTTGCCCGTCACGTCGCCGCCGCCGATCTTGGCCGCGAGCATGATCTCCTTGGCCACACGGGTGAAGGCCTTGCCCTTCTTGGCGTCCTGCGCGCCCTTGCGGATCTTGATATTGGCCCATTTACTATGTCCGGACATCTAGGCGTTTCCTCCTGAGTGAAGAGAAAAATTGATTTCCGTGGATATGCTAGACCGGGATCTGGTCCTGTGCCGGCGCTTCCGGCGCTCCCTTGAATCCCAATCCTATGTAGAACGTTTCCTTGCTCTCGCTGCGGCTGGACTGGGGCTTGAAATTCTTTACCGTGACAAACCGCTCACGCAGCATGGCCGCGAACTGCCGCACGTCCGGCCCCTCGAATATCTTGGCCACGAAATTTCCGCCCTTGGCCAGGTACTTATCCGCGACTTCCAGGGCCCGCACGCATAGATCGAAGGAAAAGGCCTGGTCGCGGAAAATAATGCCCGAGGTCTTGGGGGCCATGTCGCTCACGACCACTTCGAAGGGCGCGAGTTCCTCCATGGCGGCCTGCACCTCGGCCGGCGGCTCGAAAACGTCGCCCACAAGGAAGCGCACGTTGTCCGGGAAATCCGTGGCGGTCGATTGAAGGTCCACGCCGAGCACCTTGCCGCCCTGGCCCACGACCTTGGCCGCGAACAAAGTCCAGGAACCGGGCGCAGCGCCCAGATCCAGCACTTTCTGCCCAGGGCGCAGGATGCCGAAGCGCTTGTTGATTTCCTGGAGTTTATATACAGACCGAGCAGGATAGTTGTCCTTCTTGGCCTGCTTGAAATAGTGGTCTTGATACTTCTTCATGGGCGCTGCTAAAGCGTGGATGTTATCGTAAACGACCGTTGGAGCCAACCGTAATCATTCATGAGCAATCGGCCGAAACGCATACGCATCGTCAGCGAGCTTGGCAAGCCCCAGACCCTGGCCGACGGCGAAGAGCAATTCATTAGTTACGGCCGGGGGGCGCGCCTGGTCATCCTGGGGCTCGGCCCTGAACCGGCCGCCATCGTGCCCCTGTTGCCGAGCGAAGATGTCTCCTATATCGAGTGCCCCGAATTCGAGGCCCAGATGCCGCCAGGCTGGGCCAGAGCCCTGCCTCGATCCTGGGTACGCATTGGCATTAACGACTTGGACCCGGAAACGGTTCGCGTCAGCCGTATCTTGCAGTACCGACCGGCCCAGCGCCTCTTTCCCAGCTTCTGGGGTCCGATCCTGGCCCGTATCCAGTGGCTGCGCCTGTCACAAAGGGCTCCGGAAGCTCGAAACGATGCGGAGGTCTGGATACCAGCCAAGCCGGATGGCCTGCTTGTCCCCGAGCTCAAAAGCGCTCTGGAGGCCTGCGGCCGCCGCGTGCGGCTTTTGCCGCCCGACGCTCTGCCGCGCACGCTGCCCAAGTTTCTGGCCCGGTCCAGACCAGCTTTGTTTCTGAGCATCAACTTCGCCGGCCTGGACCCGCTGGGCGAAACGTTCCATCTCCTGCGGGCGGCCGGGTCCGAAGTCGCTGTCTGGTGCGTGGACAATCCATTCCATCTGCTCTCGGGGGTCAAGGCCGGCTGGTGGCGCAAGGCCGCCCTGCTGGTCACGGACGACTCGTTCCTGCCCCTCCTGCGCGAGCATGGCGCACAGCGCTTGTTGCACATGCCTTTGGCCGCCTGGCCCGAGCACTTCGGCGCAGGGTCCAATGGCCCGGATCAGGACGTATCCGGCAGGCTCGTTTTCGTGGGACGCAGCCAGTTTCCCAAAAAACAGGGCTTCTTCGCCGGACTGGATCTGCCCGACATGGCCTGGCGCGAGGCCCTGCACATGCTGGATATCGGCGAGCGGCCCGACTTTCTCTGGTGGAGACAAAGGCTTGGCGTCCGGGAGCTCTGGCCCGCCAGCACCGTGCGCCGAGCCGGCCTGGGCGCGGACGAATGCTCGCGCGAACTGCGCAGCCGCTGTCTGCGCACCGCGGCGCGCGACGCGCCGCTGACCGTGTTCGGCGATATGGTCTGGCGCGAGGCCGCGCCCGAAGCCACGGACCTGCGGCCCGAGGTGGACTACTACGGCCCCTTGCGCCACATCTATGCCCAGGCTGCTGCCTGCCTCAACGTGACCAGCCTGCTCCTGCCCACGGGCCTCAATCAGCGC
Organism: Desulfocurvibacter africanus subsp. africanus DSM 2603; assembly: GCF_000422545.1. NCBI lineage: Bacteria > Pseudomonadati > Thermodesulfobacteriota > Desulfovibrionia > Desulfovibrionales > Desulfovibrionaceae > Desulfocurvibacter > Desulfocurvibacter africanus. The sequence goes on along the minus strand of NZ_AULZ01000015.1, from coordinate 78,098 downwards.
CACTTCGATGTATGGGCCGCGGGCGGCCTGCTCATCACCGACGCCACGCCCGGGCTCAGCCTATTCCCCGAGGAGCTTTGCCGCGAAACCCGCTTCCGCTGGCCCGAGGAAATCGAGTCGATTTTCCGCAGACTCACGACCGACAAATCGCTTTGCGCGGATTTGAGCCGCGAGTGGCGTAAGCTGATCCTTGCCGAGCACACCTATCGCCACAGGATGGAACGGCTGCTCAACTGGCTGGAGCTGGAAAAGGCCTCCAGTTGAGAACGACTTCAAGGGTATTGACCTTGCTGGACAACACGGGTAAAAACTCTATCTCTTGTTGCTAGGGGACGTAGCTCAACTGGGAGAGCGCAGCGTTCGCAACGCTGAGGTCGTCGGTTCGATCCCGATCGTCTCCACCAAATTGAACGATATCATAGGCTTGTTGGTCCTGATTTAGCTGGGTAGCCCCCGGGAAATTCCCAGGGGTACACAGAGGACCCGCAAGCCTATGATTTTTTGTATCTTGTCCGCTACATCCTCCACCTCCACTTCCGCGTCCGCGTCCGCGCTCCAGATGATCAAAGAATTCTGATTAATTGATAGCCTTTTAATTTTTGATTACGGGTTCTAAGGCAGATTGCTTTAAGACGCCCGCTCCGGCGTTGACGGCGCAAGTGAATTGCGCCTACGCCTACGCGGCGGCAAGCCATGCCGACGCATGGCTTGCAGAGCATTTTCAAAAGCAAAATGCTCTAAATCTTGTTCATGCACAGGGATTCCTCAAACCAGAGAAAGCAGCACCAGACAGAGCAAGTAGATTTCTTGGCCATGCTCTAAGATTAGACAAGGAGTTCACCCCAGAACTCGACGATATTAACCCTACTCCCTCCTAAATCTAAAAGGCTACTCCATGACAAAACGCACTCTTCCTCTGATCACGACGCTGGTCATAGCCCTTCTCCTCTCCTCGGCATGCGCCAAGAACCAACCCAGCTTTCAGAATGCAGACACGAGAGATGTCGTATCCAGGCAACTTGTGAAGTCTACGCACAGTTGGGATGGTCAGCCGTTGCCAGCTTACCCTCAAGGCCAGGCTGAAATCACGATCCTGCGGATCAGCATTCCGCCTAAAGCCAAGCTTGTTACGCACAAGCACACCGTGATCAATGCAGGCGTCCTCATAAGCGGCGAACTGATCGTGAACACGGTTGAGGGGAAAACCCTGTACCTCAAGGCGGGCGATCCCATAATCGAGGTGGTGAACACCCTGCACCATGGAATCAACCCAGGAGATACTCCCGCCGACATCATCGTGTTTTATGCGGGCGGCGAGGGGATGCCGGTTACAGTCGTGGAGCCATGACGTTTTGACAGGGTTCTTGAAGCGCTCAGAGAGGTGGTCCTCCTGAAACCGGCTGGAGTCAGCGCACCGGCGGAAGCAAAGCTTGCCGAGTCCATGCTGGCCACAAGCGCAGTCCCAAGAAGCAGCCAGGGTGGCCGAAGCAAAAACAAAAGCGTGTCATCGCCGACAAAGGCAAACCCCGGACTGACCAAGAAAAAACCTGAGGAAGCAAGTTATCAAGCTTATCTGCCCACCGTTTTCTTCAACTTGCCTGCCTGCTCATAACGCTCAGGAATGCATAAAGCCGCTTCTCGTAGCGGTCTTGCGCATACCGAATCAGCAATATATTCGAGGCTTAAACCAGGAGACTACATGCACTCCAAGGATTCCGAGGCCCTCGTGGCCATGATCGTTGATGCCGTGCGGCGTTCGGCCGTGCACTACGGGCTGTGGTTCGCCGAGGCCGTGCATCAGCTTGGCCTGGAAAAGGCCCTGGAGGCCGAACGCGAAGCCGGGGACCGGGCCGCGCCCATTCTTGCCGCGCGTATCGCCAAGGCCCTCGGCATGGATGCCTCCGACGGCCCTGCCGCCCTCCTGCGGGGTCTGGACCAGGAGCGCCTGAGCGCATTGCTCGACGCCCTGTGCGTCAACTGGCTTGCTCTGGACGGCGTATGGTTCCAGGCCGTGGAGGGACTAGCGGGCATGGACGACGCCAAGCGCGTCAACGACACCTGCTGGTCGCGCTTCGCGCCCCTGGAGGCCAGGCGCATCATGGCCATGCACGGATTTCCTCGGGACGGCGGTCTGGAAACCCTCAAGACCGCCCTGGGCCTGCGTCTCTACAGCCGCGTGAACGAGTATGAGATCGTGGAGGAGACCCCTGACTCGTTCGTCTTCCGCATTCGCCAATGCCGCGTGCAGGCCGCGCGAACGCGCAAGGGCCTGGCCGAATACCCGTGCAAGACGGGCGGGCTGGTCGAGTATCGCACCTTCGCCCAGGCCGTGGACCCGCGCATTAGGACGCACTGCCTGGCCTGCCCGCCAGATCCGCATCCGGCCGAGTGGTGCTGCGCTTGGCGCTTCGAGCTTGGTGAGTGGTAGCGAAGGGAAACCTCTTGAGAACTGGTCTGCTCCGCGCATCTCAGACTCAGGGCAAGATCGAGGCCCCGGGAGGGCAGCCTCTGGCGAGCTTCGCCTTCCTGGCCTTGTGCGGCGTGGTCTTCCTGGCTTTGTGCTCCATGACCGTATTCTACAGCCTGCACGTCTACCTGGGCACGCTCGGCATAGGCGCAACGCGGGCGGGTTTGCTCGTGGGCGTCTACTCGCTTTCGGCTCTGCTCTGCTACGCGGCCCTCAGCGCGCGCATCGGTCTGCACAACGCTTTCGCCTGCATGGCCTCGGGATTCGCGATTCTTCTGGCCTGCAACTGGTCCTACCTGATTGTCCAGGAATTCTGGCCGCTGCTCATGCTGCGCGTGGCTGGCGGTGTGGGCATCTTCCTGCTATTGGCCTCGGCCATGGTCGTGCTTGTGGCCATCATTCCGCCCGGTCGCAGCGGACAGGCCTTCAGCCTCTACTCCGTGGCGCTGCTCACGCCATACGCGGTCATGCCGGCCTTGTCGGATCTCATCCTGCCGCGCCTGCCTTCGCAGGCTTGGCTATACGCTTTATCCTCCCTGATCCTCCTGCCGGCCGTTGCCCTGCTCCCGGCCCTCCGCCGCCGAACGCGCGGCCTGCTCATCGCACCTGCAGTCAAACATGCCGGGGGAACCAACTGGTTCGCGGCTCTGCCTCGGGGACCGGTGCTGCTCCTTTTGCTCGTGAACTGCTCCTATTTCATCAATTTCGCGGCCATCTTCTTTCTCTTCAAGGGCCTGGCGCTGGAACGCGCCTACCCGCATCCGGGCCTCTTCTTCACGGTCCAGATGGCTGTCATGGTCGCCATCCGCCTGCTGGCCGGCCGTCTCTTCGACACGCAACCGGCCTCGCGGCTCGTGTGCGGCGCCTTTGTCTGCACTGCCGCAGCCTTTTTGCTGCTGCTCCTGACGCACTCCCACGAGGCCGTGCTGCCCATTGCCGGCTTGTTCGGACTGGGCATGGGCTTTGCCGTGCCGCCGCTCAATTCGCTCGTTTACCGCATTTCAGCCCCGGACCGCCGCCCCTACAATGCTAATATGATGATGCTCTCCATCAACCTGGGGACCTTTCTCGGTCCCTTTGCCGGCTCTTGGGCCGTGGAGCAGGCGGGATACGCCGGCTTTCTCTCCGCCGAAGCCGCCCTGTCGGCGCTCACGGCGTTCCTGTTCCTGGCCCTGAACCCGGAACGCGCCCTGCGCCATGTCGATCAGGCCTCTGCCTGAGGCGCGGCGACCTCCTTATCCTGCCCTCCTCCAGCGATCACCCCGCAGCTCCGTTGCCGCCGCACACTCCGCTCGTCCCAACCAGAATCCGGCCAGTCGAGACTTTATCCTGGACCTGCCCTCCACTTCATGGTCATCAGAAAGCATGGCCGCGCACGGTCACGCCATTGGCTGGAGTCCGTTCCGTACTCCAGGAGGACAAGTCCATGCACAGACCCTCGTTCGTTAGCGCCTCCATCCTTGCCTTGCTGGCACTCTCGCCGGCCTTTGGCAGCGGAAACGAGATTCAAGATCCGGCGCATGATGACGGCCTCCTGCTGATCCAGGCAGTACCGAGCAATCCCGGCGTTTCGCCAGGGAGCGGCGCTGCCGGACCTCCACCTTCAGGCGGAGGCATCAGCAATCCCGGCGTCCCCCCGAGCGACTCAGCGGACCAGATGCGTATGCAGGAGAATATCCGCCAACAGCAGCGGCTTCGGGAAAACTCCATGGCCCGCAAACAAGCCGCGCAGATGCAGCGCCAATCCGAGATGAAATACCGCTACTACCTGGAGCGCGACCCACTTGAATCACGGGAGGCTGCCCGCGAGGCCCTGCGCTGGAAAGAGCAGAAGGACCGGCTGGACAAGCAGCGCGAGAGGCTGCTGCAATCCGAGTAGACGGAGCGAGGCAGCGCGGGTGCTTGCCCTGCTTCTGACGGCAGGCTACGAGTTCGGACGCGATGGCCCATGCGGCCCAAGCATTTTTCGCATTCAAGCAGTCTGTTCCAGGATATAGCTATGACCCGCATCGTAAAAACCGCCTGCACGCGCCACTGCTCCGACGGCTGCGCCCTGTGCGTGGAGTTCCCGAGCCAGGGCCGGCCGCGCATACGCGGCAACCCTGACCATCCGTTCACGGCCGGGGTCATCTGCGCCAAGACGGCCCGCTACTTCGAGCTGATCGACAGCCCGACGCGCATCACCACCCCGCTCGTCCGCGACGGCGAGGAATTCCGGCAGGCGTCCTGGGACGAGGCCCTGGACCTCGTGGCCGCGCGCCTCCAGGCGCTACGGGCCACGCCCGAGCGCATCATGCACGTCTGGTACTACGCGTCCTTCGGCGTCCTGGCCCAGGCCAGCCGACGGTTGTTCGGATCGTTGCATGCCTCCGGCTTCACAGGCTCACCCTGCCTGTCCGCGGGTGCGCAGGCTACCATTCAGGACTTCGGAGCCGTGCGCGGGGCCGATTTATCAGAGTTCCTAAAGGCCGCACGCATCGTCAACTGGGGCCGCAATGTGCAGGCCCAATCCCCGCATTTGAATCTGCTGCTGCGCAAGGCTCGCCGATCCGGCATTTCGGTGCTGGCCGTGCACGTCGGCGATCAGGCGCAAGCCGGCGAGTGCGACCGGCACATCCTCGTACGGCCGGGCACGGACCGTTTCCTGGCCGCTGCCGTGCTCAAGCTGCTCATGGAGCGCGGGGCCGTGTCGCGGCAGGCTTTAGACCGTAGCGCCAACTGGGATGTGTTGGAACGGCTGTTGCGTTCGCTGGACTACGGTCGACTGCTGGATCAGTGCGGCGCGCGGGAGGCGGACGCCGAACTCCTGGCCGACTGGTACGGCCGTGCCGAGCCCGTGGCCACGCTCCTGGGCCGTGGCCTGCAGCGATACACTCTGGGTGGCGAGAATGTACGCTTCGTCAATGCCCTGGCCATGGCCTCCGGCCATGTGGGCAAACCCGGCGGCGGAATCTTCTTCGACCAGGGCGATCTGGGCATTCTGGATTACAGTTGGGCCAAAGCCGGTGGCTCCCCTGCGCGAACCTTCCGCTTCACGCATCTGGCCCAGGACGTCGAGCGAGCCGACCCGCCCGTGGATATGATCTGGGTTGAGGGCATGAACCTGGTCACCCAGGGTCAGGACAGTCAGGCCCTCGCAGGCATGCTCAGGCAGCGCTTCAGCGTAGTTGTGGCCCCGTTCATGACCGACACGGCGGAGTGCGCCAGCGTCATCCTGCCGCCGGCGCTCATGCTGGAGACCGAGGACATCTGCAAGGGCGCGCTGCACGACTGCGTGCTGCACGCGGCGCAGGTGCTTCAGCCGCGCGGCGAGGCCAGGAGCAACTTCGATATCGCGGCAAGCCTGGCCGCACGCCTGGACCTGGAATTTCCAACGGCCGAGGAGGTCATGCGCAACGCTCTGCGCGCCCCGGCCATGCACACAAGCCTGGAAGAATTGCGCGAGCGTGGCTGGGCTAAGGCGCCGGATCGTGGCATTCCCTGGGCCGACGGCCATTTCGCCCATCCCGACGGCAAGTACCGCTTTCCCGAGGCCCTGCACGAAGAGCCGCCCGCTCCGATGGGCTATCCCCTGCGGCTGCTCAGCCTGATTCGCAAGGACCACCTTCTGTCGCAGATCCCCGAAGAGGACCAGATCGGGTTACCCACGGCCTATGTTTCACCGGATTGCGCAACCCTGGCTGAGCTGGACCTATCCAAGCCCGTATTCCTGAGCACTCCTCTGGGTCGCCTGCAAGTGCGCCTGGAGTTGCAACCCGGTCTGCACCCCGAGGTCGTGCTCTACCCGCGCGGCGACTGGCTCAAGTGCGGCCGAGGCGTCAACCGGCTCATCGAGCCGCGCGAAGCTGACTTCGGCGGCCAGGCCGCCTACTACAGCCAGCAGGCCCGGTTGGAGAACTGGCCCGACTTGGCTCCGGAATAGCCGCAAGGAAAGTCGCATTCTCTCGGGCGTCAAGCAGCAACACTTGGAAGTCTCAATGGAGTTGTAAGACCCTGGGCAATGGTGTACAGGCGTTCTTGGTCGGCAGTTCACCCAGGCGTCGCCGCCCCGCGAGGGGAGCTAAACCTGCCACATTCCTCATTCGATCGACACCTTATCCCGTGCCGAGTCGGAAGACGGCGACCACCGACGATCCGCTCCCGGATTGGCGCGTACATGAGGATAAGCGATGTCCAGAACTCCCCTGCCGTTAAACGCGGGCGACATCTCCGCCTTCGCACGGTCACTTCGTAGCCAGCTCGCTGATTGCGAGCGCACGCCCAGCCACGTCGAGCTGCTGAACATGCTCGCTCGGTCGGCCGGTTGCCGGAACTTCCAGCACCTGCGGGCGCAGCTTGTTGCCCGTGACCAGCTCGACGGCCCCAAGCCGACGCCCGCGCCTGTCGATTATGTCCAGGTCCGGCGCTTGGCGCGTCTATTCGATGCCAGCGGTCATCTGCTGCGTTGGCCGACCAAGTTCAGCCAGCGAGCACCGTGTCTGTGGGTCCTCTGGTCGAGGATCCCGCCACGGCAGACCTTCACTGAAAAGCAGATCAACGAACTGCTCCTGGCCAACCACCTGTTCGGCGACCACGCCCTGCTGCGCCGCGAACTCTACGACAATGGACTGGTGACGAGGAGCATGGACTGCCGGGAGTACCGGCGCATTGAGCGCCAGCCTCCTCCTGGGGCCTGTGCCCTGATTCGTCACCTGGGAACGCGCACGCAGCCCGAACGCATCAAACAAGGGCACAGCCCTTGTCCAAGGCGGGAAGATGCGACCGTGATGCGACAGGCTGAAAGCAGTTTGCTAACGCCGGAAGCGGAGACGCCAAATCAGCGCGTGTGAATCAGAACGCTGTCAAAGAGAAAGAGCGCCTTCGAGGGCCGGGGAGATACCTTCCCGGCCTTTACAATCTAGAGCATTTTGCTTTTGAAAATGCTCTGCTAGCCATGTGTCGGCATGGCTAGCCGCTAGCTTCGGCGTAGGCGCAATTTACTTGCGCCGTCAACGCCGGAGCGGGCGTCTTAAAAACAATCTGCTTTACAGCACCTTGCAAATAAAATGAAAAATGGGGTTGCAGGGAGCGCCGCTCCCTGCCGGGAGAGAGTCTGAGAGAGGGCAGCGCCCTCTCTCAGTTCAAACGCAAATTGCTCTAGACTGCCTGAATGCGACCTATCATGATTCCAGCGAAATAGTTCATGCACTCCGCTACACACACGTTCAGAGCACGCCTTATCCGACAAGGCCTCCGCAAGGGCAGCGCCCTTCTCAAGGTAAGATTCCCTGATCGTAGGGCAGGACGTCAGCGGCTGCCGTCGCCATTGTTCAGATAGGTCTGAACCAGGCGAAGCAACGCCTCGAATTCGGGGCGCTTGGGCAGGACCGATGCTAGCTGTTCCAGATAACCGCGCTCCCGGAACACTTCCCGGCTGGCGGCGAAGCTCAGGTCGAAGGACCAGGCCAGCAGGAGCAGCTTGAAATCGTTGAGCCAGCGCATCTGCCCATAGTCGGGAGTCACCCGGCGCATGGCTGCGTCCAGGATGGTGGGGGTGTAGCGATCGGGATCGTCGATGAGCCGCAGGGTGGCCACGGGATTCTTGGGCTTGTCGGGATCGAAGTGCTCCAGCATGACGCGCATGATGTCCAGCTTGTCGCTGTCGCGCACCACGCGCAGCATGTGGCGAAGAGGCTCAGGCAGCATGGTCGGCACGGACTTGCGGTTGTGCAGGAAGACCGTGCCGAGCACGAGCCGCCGTCCCTCGGAATCCAGCCCCTCCAGCGCCTCGGGATGCCCGCGCAAAACGCGTGCGCCAAGTTCGCCGTGGTTGATCGATTCCGTGTCGTTGAACGTGCGGTAGGTCACGTACTGCGGAAAGCGGCCGCAGTCGTGGTACAGGGCCGCCACCAGGCAAAGCCGGTGCAGGCGGCTATCGGGCGCGGCCGAGGCGGCAATGCGCTCGGCGATGGCCAGCACCTGCAGGCTGTGCTCGTGCTTGAGCTGCACGTTGCGCAGGTCCTCGGGGTCGCCGTGACGGAAGCCGTCCACGAAGGCGTCGAACCAGCGTTTGTGCGACTCCAGACCGGGCATTACCGGCGCTCCGCCTTACGACGCTTGCGTTCGTAGGTTGCGCGGTCCAGCTCGCCGTTCGCCAGACGCTCGTCCAGCTCGCGCAGGCGTTCCTGCCGCTGGTGTTCCCAGTCCTCGTCCATCCATTTCTCGCGCAACGGCCCGCCAGGGCCGAACAGGCGACGGATGGCGTATGCCAACAAGGCGAACAGGAGCAGGATGAACAGCAGCTTGGCTCCCACGAAAAGCCAGGAATCGCTCCAGCCATAGCCGAAAGGCCATGTTCGCCAATCAGCCTGGGGGCCGGAGCGCACCGACTGGGCCATGAATGCAGGCAGGTCCATGTGTCCTCGCGTTTGTGGCGCGTTCAGGTTGTGCTCAACGCCTCCAGCTCCAACTGGAAGCGGCAAGGCCGGATAGAAACTCACGGCACGGTCGCTCGTCAAGGGGTTTCCCGGCCAAGCCGTTGTTCCGGAGGCGAGAATTGCCTTGAAAAATCGATTGAAATCGCGTTTCATTGCGCATTCAAATCAGGTTACGGAGGATACCATGCGCGTTCTCATCGTCGAGGACGATTTCACCAGCAGAAAGCTGCTGCAAATGATACTTTCGCCCCATGGCGAATGCGATATCGCCGTGAACGGCGAGGAATGCATCGAGGCTTTCACGCTCGCCCTGGACGAAGGCAAGCCCTACGACCTTGTGTGCCTGGACATCATGATGCCCCAGAAGGACGGTCATCAGGCGCTCAAGGAAATTCGCGCCATCGAGAGAGGGCGAGGGATCCTGGGAGCAAGCGAGACGAAGGTAGTCATGACCACCGCCCTGGACGACCCCAAAAACGTGGTCGAGGCCTACTACAAGGGCGGCGCGACTTCGTACATTCCCAAGCCCTTGGACAAGAATATGTTCTTGCACCTGTTGCGCAACCTGGGACTGATCAGCTGAACGCGTCGATCCTGTTTTGGTTTACAACCCACAATCCAGGACTTACCTTGAGGCGACGAAGATTTGAGGCCATGCCGGACTAGGCTGTCGGAGATGGCCTTTTTTTCACTACAGCCATCCTTGAGGAATCATGACCAAAAAGCTCGCCACACTCGCCGCAGCCCTCTTGCTGGCCCTGAGCACGCTCTGCGCCACCTTCGACGCCGCCGAGGCGGCCCGCATGGGCGGCGGCCGATCCTTCGGCTCGCGGCCGAGCTACAGCCAGCCCGCGCAGCGCCAGCAGACCCCCAGCATGAACCAGCAACGGCCCGCCCAGCAACAGCAGAACCTCGGCCAACAGGCCCCCGCGCGCCGCGGCCTCTTCGGCGGCATGGGCGGATTCCTGGGCGGCATGCTGGCCGGCAGCCTGCTGGGGTCCCTGTTCTTCGGCCATCCCTTCGCCGGGGGCGGCATGATGGATTTCCTGCTCATCGGCATCCTGATATTCGCCGGCGTCATGGTCTTCAGGATGTTCGCCGCGCGTCGCCAGCAGTCTGAATACAGCTACGCGGGCGCGGCCCAGCGCCAGGCCGAAGCTCCGGTGGATCAGCCCAGTTGGGGCGGGTCCCAGTGGGACAAGCTGCGCTCCGCGCCCGCCTCGGGACACGCGAATGGTCAGGCCGACAGCCAGGCTCGTCCCGGCAGCAATGTGCCCGGCTTCAACGAGGATGAGTTCCTGCGTGGGGCCAAGATGGTCTATACGCGCCTGCAGGCCTCTTGGGACGCCCGCGACCTGGAAGACATCCGCGAATTTACCTCTCCCGAGGTCTACGCGGAAATCGCACGCCAGGCCGCCCAGGACCCCACGCCCTCCACGACCGAAATCCTGCTGGTCAATGCCCGCCTCCTGGAGGTCAAGCCGCAGGGCGCACAGGTCTTGGCCACGGTTTATTTCGACGTGCTCATGCGCGAGGACAAAGCCCAGAACGCTCCCGGACAGGTCCGCGAAGTCTGGCACTTCCTGCGCGAAAACGACGATCCCAAGTCGAGCTGGAAGCTGGAAGGCCTTCAGCAGTTGGAAAACTAACTATCGCAGAATCCTGCCTGAAGACGCGCGGGCTTCCCGGATATGGGAAGCCCGCTTTTCTTTGAACTCGGGCGGCGTTGCCAACCTGCCCATTCTGCTGTACCTCACGGCTTTCCACGCCAGCCCGCCGGGAACCTCATGCGCATCATCCAAGTCAACAATGTCCGTTGGTTCAATGCCACATCCTGGTACGCCCTGAACCTTAGCCGCCTGCTCCAGGAAGCCGGCCACGAGGTGCTCGTGCTGACCCTGGAGGGAACCGCTTCGCACAGCAAGGCCTTGGAAATGGGCCTGCAGGTCCGGACCATGGACCTGAACACATCCAATCCCCTGCGCCTTGCGCGTGTGTTCGGCCAACTGCGCCGGCTGGTGCACGACTTCCGTCCCGATATCGTCAATTGTCATCGCGGCGAATCCTTCCTGCTGTGGGGTCATCTGCGCTTCTGGACAGGCGGCTTCGCCCTGGTGCGCACCCGCGGGGACCAGCGCCTGCCCCAGGCAAGCCTGCCCAACCGCATCCTGCACCGCAAGGTCGCCGATGCCGTGGTCGTGACCAACTCGGCCATGGGCCGCCATTTCCGCGAGCGCCTGGGCGTCCCGACCGAACGTGTGCACCAGGTGCTCGGAGGAGTGGATACGCACCATTTCCGCTTCGATGCCGAGGGCCGGCGCAGAATCAGGCGTGAATACAGCTTTGCAGACAACGACTTCGTCGTGGGGCTCGTGGGTCGCTTCGACGAGGTAAAAGGCCAGCGCGAGACCATCCAAGCCGTGGCCGCTCTACGCCGACAGGGTTTGGATCGCTTTAAGCTCATGCTCCTGGGCTTCGACTCCGTAACCAGCGAGGAGCAGGTTCGCTCCTGGCTGAATGAAAGCGGGCTCGATAGTCACGCGGTCATTACAGGCCGCCGCGAGGACGTGCCCGCCTGCCTGTCGGCCCTGGACGGCGGCGTGGTGGCCTCAAAGTGGTCCGAGACCATTGCCCGCGCGGCTCTTGAGCTCATGGCCTGCGGGCGGCCCATCATCTCTACCAGTGTGGGCGTCATGCCCGACCTCGTATCGTCCCATGGCCTGGTGCCCCCGGGCGATGTGCAGGCTCTGGCTAAGGCTCTGGCACGGCTTGCGGGAGATGACGACTATCGCGCCAGGCTTGGCGAGGAGCAGCGCGCAACCTTGGCGGAGCTGACCATGGATAAATTTCTGGAGCGCAGCCTTGGCGTGTACCGGCAGGCCTTGCGCATGGCCGGACTGAAACCTGATCCAGCCTGAGCGAGGTTTTTCATGCGCATCCTGCAGATCAACACCGAGAAAACTTGGCGCGGCGGCGAACGCCAGACATTCTATACCTTACGCGGCCTGGCCGCGGCTGGCGTACAGGTCGAACTGCTCTGCCGCGCCGGCGCGCCCTTGGTCGAACGGGCCTCGGCGCTTCCGGTGCGAGTGCATCCCGTATCAGGCCAACTTGGGGCTCTGTCCTTTCTGGCCGGATGCAAGGGCCGCTACGACGTACTGCATGCCCAGACGGCCAAGGGTCAGAGCCTTGCCGCTTTCACCAAGCCCGCGCACCGCACGCCGCTCGTGTACACACGGCGCGTGGACTTTCGGCCCTCGGGCCTGGCCGCGCGCATCAAGTACCGGATGACCAACCAGATCGTGGCCATTTCCCAAGCCATCGCCGACATCCTTGCGGACTTCGGCCTGCCGGATGTACCGGTCATCCCCTCGGCCGTGCTGCCCACGCCTGCGGGTATTGAACCGGCCGTGCTGGAGGCCCGCACGCGCCCTGAACTCGGCCTGGGAGATCGGCGCATCATCGGCACCATCGCGGCCCTGGTGGAGCACAAGGACCCGCTGACCATGGTCGAGGCCGTGGCCAAACTGCGCGGACTGCGCGGCGAAGATTTCGCCTTCCTGCATTTCGGCGACGGCCCTCTGCTGGAACAAGCCAAATCCAGAGCCAAGGAGCTGGGGCTCGCCGGAACCTACCATTTCATGGGCTTCAGCCCGCAGGTCATCGATTACCTGCGCATCTTCCAGGTCTTCGTCATGAGTTCCAGGGAAGAAGGCCTGGGCAGCACGGTTCTGGATGCCTTCCTGGAAGGCATCCCCGTGGCCTCCACCGAGGCTGGCGGGCTCAAGGAGCTGGTGGCTGGGCGGGGGCTGCTGGCCCCTGTCGGCGATGCCGCGACCTTGGCTTTGGCCATGTCGCGGCTGCTGGATGAGACTGACCTGCGTGCGGATGTCGTCGCGAAGGCACGGGCTTATGTCACCGCGCACCATGATCTGGGCCGGTTGTGCCAGGAGTACATCAGTCTATACAAGACGTTGATCGGAAATAAATCACGCCATGACGGTCGCTAGAGGCTCATATCTTTCTTCGTCTTTACTCTACATATACTCCTCAATTTCTTTTGGTATTGCATTGATATGACCACTGACAGGCAAAGGGGCGGAAAATGTCAGTAGATACAAGCGTTATAGTGACGACATACAACCAGCCTGACTATTTAAATTTGGTGCTAGCTTCTTTAGTTATGCAATCAGATCGCCATTTCGAAGTCATTGTGGCTGATGATGGTTCCCAAGTGGACAACAGGGCAATCATTGACCGCTACGTAAGTGAATTCGGATTAATCATTTCCCACGTCTGGCATGAAGACTGTGGGTTTCGTAAAACAGTCATTTTAAATAAAGCTATCGCTCAATCAAAGGGCACTAAAATTATTTTTGTAGATGGCGACTGCATCCTGCACCGCCATTTCATTCGCGAGCACAAGCTCTGCTTGGTCCATGGAGTATATTGCATTGGGCGGACGCCGCGCCTGAGTCGGAAGATCTCTGCCAAAGTCAGCGAAGCCGGAATACTGAAAGGCTCCTGCCAGCGACTCACGCCGGCCATGCTGCTCGACAGCGTATTCGGCTCGACCCGGAAGATTGAATTCGGATGCTATCTTGGCAGCGGCCCGTTCTTCTCCCTGGCTGCACGCCTCAAGAAGAACACCACCTTGTGGGGCGGCAACTGCTCTGTCCTGCGCAAGGACCTGCTCGCGGTCAACGGCTGGAACGAGGATTTCATCGGCTGGGGACAGGAAGATTCTGAACTGGGCGAACGTCTGCAAAATCTTGGGCTTAAACCTCGGCAGGTCGTCTATCGTGCCATCAACTTCCATCTCTGGCATCCGAAGTCCGACCAGATGGCCGGCAAGCATGAACGCTGCGCAATGAAGCTTGAGATCAAGAAGCAAGGTATTGTGAGCTGCTTAAAAGGATTGAACCAGCATCTACCTGTGACTATCGAGGAAAGAAATGGTTGAACGCCGCAAGCGCTTCCTTGTTTTTGCCTATCATGGCCTAAGCCACGCAGACGACAAGTACGTCACCACACCTGAGATGTTCCGGCGGCATATTGCTTTCCTGTTGGATGCCGGTTGCTCCTTCGTATCCATGGATATGTTGCTGCAATGGCGGGCTGGCCAAGCCGAACTGCCGAAAAAGGCCGTAGCGTTGCACTTCGACGATGCGCGTGATGACATAATAGCCCATGCAGCCCCGCTGCTCACTTCGTTAGGCATTCCCTCGACTATATTTGTGGTCAGCGCTTGGAGCGCCGGCCGTCTGAAGCCACAGGACAAAGATGCCTATTCGGATTTTTTGACTTGGCGACAGCTTCGGGAGTTGCACGAAACCGGATTGTTCGCCATCGGAGCCCACGGCGAGACTCATTGCAGCCTCAAGCGCGCGGGGTTCAGGCGGAAGTGGAGAGAGATCGCCGGCTCCAAGCGCAAGATAGAGGACGCTGTTGGCTGCACAGTGCGTCACTTTGCAGCACCTTATAACCGCAGCAGCCTGCTCTGTCAGGCCATGGCCCGTATCGCCGGATTGGCGAGCCTGTCCGTCGGCAGATCCACATACAATAACCGCGGCTTTTATCCGTACAGCATAAAGCGGTTCATGGTCACACGCGAATGGGACGAGGCGTTCCTGAAACAACGGCTTGAAATCGCTTGGCCGTCGGAATAGCTTTCTTGACGAAGTGACTCGATTCTAAAGCAAATTGCTTTTAAGACGCCCGCTCCGGCGTTGACGGCGCAAGTAAATTGCACCTACGCCGAAGCTAGCGGCTAGCCATGCCGACACATGGCTAGCAGAGCATTTTCAAAAGCAAAATGCTCTAATCCACGTTACCCAACGCGTGCCAGGCGATCCCTGCAGGTGTGGCATTCATGTACATTACAGCCGTTTATTCGGCTGGCGCTCCCGTGCGCGCTTGAAACGCCCCTCCAGGAGGAATGCGTACTTGGCGAATACAGAGAAGGCGCTCGTGTAGCTGATAAGCACTCCACGCCATCCATCACGCCAAGCCTGCTTGAGGATTAGCGTCTTAAAAAAACGCGCCATGGGTGAGAAGAGAAATTTATGCCAGCGGAAGCCCTTGCCCTGCTCCTCGTAGGCCTGTGCCCCGACCTTGGCGTAGCTGATCGTGACCGATAGATGGTGTGCCAGATCGCGATAGGAATCATGGAGGAAATCGCCCTCGCGTATCCGTTCGCTGGCGCCGTCGACCTCCATGAAGGCGTGCGGATCGCGGCCGGTCCAGCGGCCCTTCTCGCGGCGCGCCAGCCGGATGCGCCACTCGGGATACCAAGCATGCCAGATCCAGTCGCCCAGATACAGATTGCGCCGGTTGAGCCAATATCCGTCCGGCTTGGCGGGGCCGTCAGCCGTCAGCCGGCTTTTAATTGCCTGCGCCAGCTCGAGAGTCAGCCACTCATCGGCATCCAAGGCCAAGACCCATTCCTGGGTGCAATGGTCGTGGGCGATATTCTTCTGGGCCAGAAAGCCCGGCCAGGGATTGTGCACGACCTTGGCCCCGTAGGCTTCGGCTATCTCTAGTGTCCTGTCCGTAGAACCCGAATCCACTATCACGATCTCCGCGGCGATGTCCTTGACGCTCTCCAGGCAGCGCGGAAGGTTGCGTTCCTCGTTGAGCGTGACCACCGCTACTGACAGCGGCAAGGAGACTTGGTGCATGCTGTACTTCCTTAAAGAAAACAGGCTTAGAGCATTTAGCTTATTAGAGCATTTTGCTTTTGAAAATGCTCTGCAAGCCATGCGTCGGCATGGCTTGCCGCCGCGCAGGCGCAGGCGCAATTCACTTGCGCCGTCAACGCCGGAGCGGGCGTCTTAAAAACAATCTGCTCTAGCATGGAAGAGCTTTGCTCTGCCTAGCTCCCAGCAAGAGCCCATTCCGAATAAGGTCCCCTGCTCCCTATTACATTGGCAAGCTGCTTTGATCGCGGCCTGGAGAACTCGATGGCGGGGCTGGGCTCACTCAATGCGATGAGGCCCCGGCAGCTTGTCTGTCGGGGCCTTCGTTTCTCGTTGCGTCGAATCCGGGCTAGAACGGCGTTCCGTTCTCCACCAAATCCTGCTGCAGGAGCTGGCGCATGCGCTTGCTCACCGGGCCGGGTTTGGCGTTGTGGATAGGCTTGTCGTTGTAGCGCACCATGCTGATGGCGTCGTTCGAGGTGCCCACCACAATGACTTCCTTGGCGTCCATCAGCTCATCCTCGCGCACCTTGCGGAAGCGGACTTCAATCTCGGGCTCGATGAGCTCCACGGCGCGGACCATGGTCGTGCCGGCCAGGCAATTGGTGAACTCCGGCACGATGAGCGTGCCGGTCTGATCCACGATGCAAATGTTCTCCGTGGCGCCCTCGGCCAGGAAACTGTCGCGGTCGAAGCACACGGGCTGGTCGTAGCCCTTCTCCAGGGCCTCGCGACGCATGAGCACGTTCGGCAGGTAGTCCGTGGACTTGATGGTTGCCATGTGGGCTTCCTTGGCCGGGATGCTCGTGCGGAAGCCCGTGACGCCCTGCTCGAACGTCTCCTCGGGCTTGGGCTTGAACCTGTAGGCCACGATATGCAGGCTCGGCACCGGGCACTCGGTGGGATCAATGCCGAAACCGCCGGGGCCGCGTCCGATGAGCACGCGCAGGTAGCCTTCGTCGTGCTCCGCGGCCTTGGCTACCTCAAGGCACATTTCGCGAATCTCCTCCCACGGGCAGGGCGGGGCCATGTAGATGGCCGTGCAGGAGCGCTTCATGCGCCGCAGGTGCGGATCGAGCTGGTACATCTTGCGGTCGATCCACTTCATGGTTTCGAATACGCCGTCGCCCCGATGCACCAGATGGTCATCCAGGGGCAGAAGCATGAGCCGAGGATCACGGCAGATGAGCCCCACGCGGTGCTCGTAGAAAGAGTAGATCTTCTCGGCGCCGGGACGCCGGGCGTCCAGCATGCGCTTCAGGTATTCATCCGTATCGGCGATGCGCAACACGTGATTTGTCCCTACTTCTTGACCCGCAGCAGTTCGCGCCGCACGAGTTCCTCGGCGATCTGCACCGCGTTGAGGGCCGCGCCCTTGCGGATGTTGTCGGCGACGATCCACATGTTCAGGCCGTTATCGATTGTTTCGTCCTTGCGGATGCGGCCGACGAAGGTATCGTCCTCGCCCGCTGCCACAATGGCCATTGGATAAATCTTCTCGCTCGGATTGTCGAACACGCGCACACCGGGGGCCTGGGACAGGATGGCCCGCGCTCCCTGCGGCGTGATGGGCTTCTCGAACTCAACGTTCACGGACTCGCTGTGGCCGTAAAAAACCGGCACGCGCACGGCGGTGGCCGTGACCTTGATGGAGTCGTCGCCCATGATCTTCTGCGTTTCGTGAACCATCTTCATCTCTTCCTTGGTGTACTCGTTCTCAAGGAAGACGTCGATCTGCGGCAGGCAGTTGAAGGCGATCTGGTGCGGATAAACTTCGGGGTTGGCCTCATGGCCGCTCATGAGCCGGCGCACTTGGTTCTCCAGTTCGACGATGGCCTTCTGGCCCGTGCCGGACACGGCCTGGTAGGTGGAAACCACCACGCGCTTGATGGTGGCCACATCGTGCAGAGGCTTGAGCACCACAACCATCTGGATGGTCGAGCAGTTTGGGTTGGCGATGATGCCCGGATGCCATTCCAGGTCGTGCGCGTTGACCTCGGGCACAACCAGCGGAATCTTGGGGTCCATGCGCCAGGCGCTGGAGTTGTCCACGACCACGCAGCCCTGCTGGGCCGCGAGAGGCGCGAACTTGAGGGAAGTGCCTCCGCCGGCCGAGAACAGGGCCAGATCGAAGCCCTTGAACGAGTCTTCCTTGAGCTCCTTGACGGTCAGCTCGCCGTCACGAAACGGCACCTTGCTCCCGGCGGACCTGGACGAGGAGAAGGGGGTCACCTCGCAGGGGAACTCCCGCTGCTCCAGCGTCTTGAGCATCTCCCGGCCTACGGCGCCCGTGGCGCCGACCACTGCGACTTTCCACTGCTTGCTCATATGCAGCTCCTTGAAAAAATATAGTTTTCCGGCCGCTGCTCGCGGACGGTCCACGGCTTGTTGCGGGTAAGACCTACAATTTGAGGCCGTCCACGATCTCCAGACAAGCGTCAGCCTTGTTCAGCGTGTACAGGTGCACTCCCGGCGCGCCCAGCTCGAAAAGCTTCTTGGACAGCGAGGTCGCGAATTGGATGCCGATGCGACGCACGGCTTCACTGCCTCCCTGCTCATGGGCCTTTTCCAGGTCCAGGTAGAGGTTGCCGGGGATATTCGCCCCGCACAAGGCCAGGATGTGCCGGATGGACTGCAGGCTCATAATGGGCAGCACGCCCGGTATGATGGGCACGGATACGCCCATGTTGCGCAGTCGCGTCACGAAGTCCTCGTACAGGCGGTGATCGAAGAAAAGCTGGGTGAGGATGAAATCGGCTCCGCGATCGATCTTGAACTTGGTCCACTTGAGCTCTTCCTCGATGCTCGGCGACTGCGGGTGCGGCGAGGGGTAGCCGGCCGCGCCGATGCAGAATTCGGGGAAATGCCTGCGCACGAAGGTGATCAGATCGGAGGCGTGTTGAAACTCCTCGTTGTCGGGCACGAAGTCGCAAGAGCCTTTGGGCGGGTCGCCGCGCAGGGCCAAGATGTTCTCGATGCCGGCCTTGCGCAGCTCGGTAAGGAACTCGGAAATTTTCTCTTTGCTCGCGCCCACGCAGGTCAGATGCACCAGCGGTTCGATGCCCACTTCATTCTTGAGCCGCTTGGCGATCTCCAGGGTATTGGCCTGACCGGAGCCGCCGGCCCCGTAGGTCACGGAAGCGTAAAGCGGTTTGGCGGCCTTGAGACGCTCGGCCTCTTCGAAGAAAAGCGGCCAGGCATTTTGGTCTTTAGGCGGGAAAAATTCCAAGGAGACGAAAGGTCTCCTCTTTCTCATGAGATCGCTGATACGCACGGTGCACCCCTCTCGTAGGTGGGAAGGTTAGGTGTCACAAGCGGGCCAGTTGCGCAAGCACTTCCTCGTCCGCAGGCAGGAACGGCACATTCGGCGGCTCGTGCGGGGACAGCCACTTGAGCCGCTGCCCTTCAAGGCCGCGAGGCTCGCCCAGAAAGACGCGCACGTGATAGAAGCGCAACCTGACAGTGGCATGCTCGTAGGCGTGGACCTTCTCCCGCCAGTAGTCGAATTCAGTGGGCGTAATGCCCAACTCCTCATGCAATTCACGCGCGAGGGCTTGACCGTACGTCTCGCCCTCGTTCACCTTGCCTCCGGGAAACTCCCACCAGCCGGCCATGGCCTTGCCCTCGGGACGATCCACGGCCAGGAAACGTCCGTCGCGCCAGATGATCCCGGCCACAACGTCAGTAAGCTTAGCGGTGTTCATGCCCTTCAGCCCAGCAGGTCGTCAATGCCGGTCTTGCGGGACTTCACTGCGCCGTGTTCGATGGAAAAACGCAGGATAAAACCCTCGTTGTGGTCAATAAGATCGATCTGGCCGAAACCGGTCGGGGCCAACTCGCGGGCAATGGCCTCGGCGGCCTGCTCCACCATGGCCGGATCAACTGACCAGGCCTCGTGCTCGATATTCAGCGACCCCTTCGAAAACTCGACGACCTCGAAGGGCAGCTCGCGCCGTATGCGCGAAAAGCCCTCTTCCGGCAGCCGCTCGGCATTGCCCCAGACCCTGCAACCCTTGCGCATGCCCTACTCCTCCGCCAGCAGTTCGTCGCGCCGACGCTCGAGCTCGGTGATGGATTCCTCCAGGCTGGAGAAATCCATGAAAAGCTGCTCCTCGCGCTCCTTGGCCTGCTTGTACTCGCTGGTCAGCCGCACGAACTCCTCGGTCTTGGAATACGTGGCCGGATCGGCCAGCAGAGTCTCCAGCTCGGTCTGCCGGGCCATGATGGACTCCAGCTCGCGCTCCACGCGGGCGTAGGCCTCTTTCTTGGGCGCCAGCTCCTTGGAGACGGCATTGCGGATCTCGGCCCTGCGGCGACGCTCTTCCTTGTCGGGACGACGCCTGCCCGGCTCCAGGATGACCCCCGCCGGCCCAGCCTGAGCAGCTCTGACAGCCTCGGCCCTGCGCCAGTCGTCGTACTCGCCGAAGCCGTTCTCGAAGACTCGCAAGCCCTCGGGACCGACGGCCCAGACCTCGTCCACGGCTTCGGTGAGCAGGAAGCGGTCGTGGGCTACCAGGAGCAGCGTGCCCTCGTAGCCGTTGAGCGCCTCGATGAGCCCCTCGCGGGACTCCATGTCCAGGTGGTTGGTGGGCTCGTCCATGACGATGAAGTTGGCCCTGTTCATGAACAGGCTGGCCAGAGCCAGGCGGCTCTTCTCTCCGCCCGAGAGCTTGGATACGGGCCGGTCGAAGTAGTCCTCGCCAAGCAGGAACAGGCCCAGCACGCCGCACAGCTCTTCCTCGGTGGTGCGCGGGTCCAGCAGGCGACGCAACTCGGCGCGCACGGTGTTGGAGCCCACCAGCACCTCGGCCTGATGCTGGCTGAAATAGGCCATTCGCGTGGACGGACCCAGCAGCACCTGGCCTTTGTTGGGGTGCAGTTCGCCGACCATGAGCTTGAGCAGCGTGGACTTGCCCGCGCCGTTGGGGCCGGCCAGGGCGATGCTCTGGCCGCGGAAAATGTCGAAAGTCAGCGCAGGCCACAAGGCTGGCTTGCCGGGAAAGGCGAACTCCAGGTCCTTGGCATGGGCCACGACCTTGTCGCTCCGGTCGGGCTTGGGCAGCGTGAAGCTCAGGGTCTTGCGCCGCTTCTCCAAGGTGAAGTCGTCCAACTCGCCGCGCAGCCGCTCGGCCTGCTTAAGCTTGCTCTGGGCCTGGCTGGCCTTGCGGGCCTGGGCCCTAAAACGCCGCACATAGTCCAGATTGTGCTCGATGCGCGCGCTGATCTTGGCGGCCTGGCGCTCCTTGTGCTTCTCGTTCTCAACGAACCATTCAAGAAAGGAGGTGAAGTTGCCTCTCTTGACCACCGGCTTGCTGCCGCCCAGGAAGAGCACGTGGCTGGCCACGTTGTCCAGAAAGGTCCGCTCGTGGACCACGAAGATGAGCGCGCCCTGGAAGGCGAGCAGGAACTGCTCCAGCCACTCCACGGCTTCAAGGTCCAAGTGGTTGGTCGGCTCGTCCAGGATGAGCAGGTCGGCCCCGGCCAGCAGCACGCGGGCCAGCTTGGCCCGCTCTCGCCAGCCGCCCGAGAGCCGGCGCATGGGCTGCTCGAATTGCTCCATGGCGAAGCCCAGGCCCAGCAGAATGGCCCCGGCCTTGTGCTCGGGGTTGTAGCCGAAGGTCTGCTCCAGGTGGGCTTGGCGCGCGGCGAGCTTCTCCAGCTTGTTCTTGTCTCCGGACTGGGCCGCCTGCTCCCACTCATGCCAAAAATCGGCCCACGAGGGCAGCGCTTCCAGGACCCAGGACAGCAATCCGCTCTCCAGGTCCAGGTCACCCAATTCCTGGGCCGCATAGCCCACGCGCGCGCCCTGGGCTATCTTGATCTTGCCCGAATCAGGCTCCACATCACCCGTGATCGCGCGCAGCAGGGTGGACTTGCCGCAGCCGTTGGGTCCCACCACGGCCACACGTTCGCCGTGGTCCACTTCCAGGCAGATGCCGCTGAACAGGTCATGGCCCGCATAGGACTTGGTCACATCAACAAGTGTCAGAATGGACATTGGTCGCTTCGCCGTATGTTGAACGCGAGACGCGTTTCTGTCATGGTGTTAAAATGAGACGAGAATCCGTCGGGCCAAGTCGAATCAAATAACCCGAATCCGTCGGGCCTTCAAGGCCTCGTGCCGAAGCCCGCCGCACGGGAAACAGGAGGAAAAATCGATGCCCAAATGGACCGGTTGGGCCGAATGGACAAGATGGCCAAGGCACGCAAGCAGCACGTCCGCATATGCCCTCAAACCATGCGTCCGCCTGCTGTGCCTGGCCTTGATAATATTGATGGCTGCCCTTGTCTGGTCGGCTTTCCCGGCAATTCAGGCCACGGCGGCGACACCTCCCGGCTCCCAGGCGCCCGTCAACCTCAAGGCCGTGGCCGATGCCGTGCACAAGCGCATCAACCAGATCAGGGCCGAGCACGGACTGAAAACCCTGACCCATACCAAGGAGCTGGCGGCCATAGCACTTAGCCACAGCCAGGACATGGCCCGACGCAACTACTTCAGCCACAACAGCCCCGAAGGCCGGACACCCTCGGACCGGGCCGACAAGTATGGCTACGAATGCCGCGTGCCCGTGGGCGGCAACAGGTACCAGGGCATCGGCGAGAACATCTTCCAGGTCACGGCCTACAAGAACATCCGGCGCACCATGCGCGGCGGGCAGCAGGTCTCCGAGGAGTACACCTGGTTCACGCCCGAGGAGATGGCCGAGAAGATCGTCACCGGCTGGATGAACTCCCCTCCGCACAGGGCCATCATACTCAACAAGCACTTCACCAAGGACGGCCTGGGGCTGGCCTACTCGCCGGGCAACAAGACCGTCTACATAACGCACAATTTCTGTTGAGCAAGGGCGCGAGAAGCGGCGCGGCCTGAAAAGGCCCGAGCAGCTCCAGATCCAGGCGCGGGTCTTTCCAGCAGGTGTTGCGGACCAGGCCGCAAACGTGCACCAGGCTGAGCATGAGGCCGTGCGCGAAGGGTGTTGCGGTGATGGAAATGGTGATTGCTTGCCTAGGTGGTGGCGAGATAGAGGCTGAGGGCGAGTTGTGCGATGGGCCAAGGGCCGCTCGCTGCTCAGGGGCGGATGCGCACCAGGGCCTCCTGCTCCAGGAGCGTGGCGGCCTTTACTCCGCCGCAGCTGGATTTGGCGACCAGGCTCAGGCGGATGGCCAGGCGGTAGTCCCCGGGCACGGCTGCGACGAAGCGGATGCGCGGGAAGCCGGTCAGCAGTCTGGGCCGGCGCTCGCCCGTGGCCCCGGCCGGGGCCTCCAGCACGTCGGCCAGGCTGGTGACGAAGAAGCCCATGGGCACGTCGGGAGGCGTCAGGGCCAGTTCGAGCATGACCGCCTCCTCCACGCGGCCTTCCACTCTCGGCGTCTTCAGCTGCGCTTTGTGGCGCGGCGTGGTCAGGGGGCAGGCCTCCGCCCTGCCCTGCGTCGTCTCGCCGGCAGCCGTGCCGGGCGTTCCTGCCAAGGCCTGCGGTCGTATCGGGGCCGGCGCAACCGCGAGGCCCAGACACGCCGCCAGGCACACGGCCCAGCGGGCGAGGCTGGCCCGGCTCCAAGGACTCGGGACATGGGAGCCGGGAAGGGTTTTACCCTCCCCGGCTCCCTCCCACCAGAAGCGGGTACGCTCCTGAACCGCGCATCTCATTCGCGAACGACCCTAATAGAGGCCGCCGATGCTGGTGGCGGTGTGCACGGTTGCGGCAAAGAAGATCATGCGGCCCATGAGTTCACCCGCCAGCAGCGGCGCCAGCAGCCAGGCCGGCACGCGCCTGGCCTTCCACAGCACCACGAGCGGCAGGACCAGACCGACGACGATGCGGCCCCAGTACAGGGGCGAGGACATCCAGGCCTTGCCCGTGGCGGCCATGACCGTTGAGCCGGACAGCCAGACGCAGGGCACGACCAGGTAGACCACCAGGGCGATGATCAGGCTCACGCCCAGGATGGAGCACAGCATGGGCTGCCTGGATTCGGGGCTGAACAAGGCGGCCACTCCGGATCCGAGCAACAGGGCCGTCAGCAGGAAGAAGACCAGCGGCAGGGCGTTGTTCAAGGCCGGATAGCTGGGCGGCGCATAGGTCATGCCCATGGCGAACACGGCCAGCAGCCCAACGAGCGAGGCCGTCAGGACAAGGACCTTGCCGATCTTCTCCCTGGCCGTCAGTGCGCCCGCCACGGCCAGGGCCAGGAACAGACCCGTGCCCAGAACCTCGCGGGACAGCCAGGCCCTGCTCAGGTGCTTGATGGCACCCAGCGCGCCCAGCGGATGCCCGAGGTGGAACAGGGACGCGGCGAGCCCCAGGAGCAGGATGCCCGAGGCCGTGAACCACTCCCTGCGCACGTCGCCCGCGAGACCCGGGGCGGCGTGCTGGCGCAGGCCGCTGACCAGCACCGTGCCGACGGCCGCTTGTGCCAGCACGGTGAACAGGACAAGGGGGATTTCCAGGGAACTCATGCTTCGTCCCTCCTGATGAATGTGGGCAGCTTGGGCGCGCGGAAACGCACGGACGGGTTGAGGGCCGGGAACTTGGGGAAGCCTGGAGGGAACCGGACCAACCCCGTCTCATCCAGATCCGCCAGATCGACCATGCGTAGCGCCGATACCGGGCAGGACTGCACGCAGGCGGGCAGGAGCCCGGCGTCGACGCGCTGCCAGCAGAAGCTGCATTTCTCGGCGTGCTTGCCCACCGGGTTGTACTTGGGCGCGCCGTAGGGACAGGAGCGGATGCAGTTGCCGCAGCCGATGCACTTCTCCTGCTCGTGGACAACGATTCCGTCCTTGTCCCGCTTGTAATAGGCCTTCACGGGACAGACATTCAGGCAGGTCGGATTTTCACAGTGATTGCAGGCCAGGGAATAGAAGGCCCGCTCCCGATGGGGGTAGATCTCTGCCTTGAGGTCGTGGACCATGCGCCAGACGACCCCGTTTTCCTGGTGATACTGGTTCTTGCACGCCATGGCGCATGTGAAGCAGCCGATGCAGCGCTCGGCGTCGACGTAGAATGCGAGTTGCCGTTGCATTGCCTTCCTCCCTACCCTTAGGCCTTGGCCAGGTTGGCGAACTGGTCGTGAATGGCCACGCCGGGCTGCCCGGTCTTGTATGCGCCCATGTCGGCGGGCGTGTCGTCGACCAGATTCTGGCAGTTGTAGGACATCCTGCGGAACCAGGCCTCGTACATCATGATCGTGTCGGCCGGCACGTTGTCCGTGAGCTTGCAGCGCAGCCTCTCCTGGCCGATGTCGTTGAAGACCCGGACCATGTCGCCTTCCTCGATGCCGTGTTCCGCCGCCGTCCTCGGGTGGATGTAGACAAAGGGTTCGGGATTGAAGTCCTCCATCCAGTCCAGGTTCACGAACTGCGAGTGCAGGCCGAACTTGGTGTGGGGAGTCAGCAGCCGCAGCCTGGCCGTGGGCTTGCGCGGCTGCACGTACATGGGCAGGGCCGCGTGGCCATGGGAGGCTGCCAGCTCGGACTTGAACTCGTACTTGCCCGAAGGGGTGCCGAACTTCAGGTCATGCCACGCCGCCGACGAGGGCATGCGCGCCTTCCTGGGACCGGCCTTCAGCTCCTCCCAGGAGGTGATGCCGAACAGGTCGTGGATGCCCTGGTTGAACTCCTTCTCCATCCACTCCTTGGTGTCGATGTCCGTGGGGAAGGTGCAGGAGCCCGGAGCAAGCGCGTTCATCTTCCTGGACAGCGCCGCGGCGATCTCGATGTTCGACTTGGCCTCGTACATGGGCTTGATGGCCTGTTCGTTGATGGACAGCCAGTAGTGCCAGTAGGAGACGTTGACGCTCCACTCCTCGAACAGGGTGGTCACAGGCAGGACGATGTCGGCCATGGCCGCGGTCTGGTTGAAGAACTGGTCCACCACGACCACCGTCTCCAGCTTCTCGAAGGCCTTCTGCAGCTTGTTGCGGTCGAAGTCCTGGCTGAAGGGGTTCTTGCAGGAGACCCACAGCATGCGCACGGGCGGGTTCTGCGCGTCGAGCAGCTCCTGGGCGGTCTTGTTGATGTTCAGGAGGCGGTCCGAGTAGGACACGCCCTGGCCCTCGTCGCCGGTGAAGTGGAAGTCGCCCTTGACCTCGACCTTGCCGGGCACGCCCTTCTTGCCCTCGGGCCGCTTCTGCAGCATGGCGTGGTAGTTGAAGCCCCAGGTCCGCAAATGGCCGTAGCGCGCCCCGCCGCCGACCTTGCCCACGTTGCCCGTCATGGCCACCAGGGCGTCCACGGCGCGCACCGAGGCTCCACCATTGGCGTGGCGCTGCATGCCGTAGCCGATCCAGATGGTGGCCGGCTTGGCCTGGGCGAACTCCTCGGCCACGCGGGCGAGCCTCTCGGCCGGGATGCCGGACTCCTGCGCGGCCCATTCCACGCTGACGCTTTCGCGCAGGTAGGCGGCGAACTCCTCAAAGCCCACGGAATTCGCCCGGACCCACTGCTCGTCCACCAGGCCCTTATCCAGGATGTGGCGGGCCATGCCCAGCGCCAGCGCGCCGTCGGTGGAGGCCTTGACCTGCCAGTACTCGTCCGCCTTGACCGCGGTCTGGGTCAGCACCGGGTCGATGCACACGACCTTGGCCCCGCGCTCGCGGGCCTCGTAGATGTACTTGACCGAATGCACCGAATTCCAGGCCGGGTTCGCGCCCCACAGGATGATGTAGCGGGACTGCGCCATGTCCTCGGGGTCGTTGCACCACATGTCGCCCATATCGTAGTTCTGGGCGTCGATGCCCGCTGGCCAGCAGGGAGTGCCGGTCAGGCGCGTGGTGTAGCCCAGGGAGGTCAGCAACCCCTCCACGCCGTAGTTGGTGATGCCGAAGTTGCCCGAATACTTGGTCAGCGCAAGGCCCAGCAGGTTGCCGTCCAGCGCCTCCATGTCCAGGAGCTTTTTGGCGATGCGCTCCATGGCCTCGTCCCAGGACACGCGCTTCCAGTTGCCGCTGCCGCGGCCCTCCTGGACCATGGGATACTTGATGCGGTCCGGGCTGTAGGGCCGGCGCGTGTAGGCATAGCCCTTCACGCAGGTTCCGCCCCGGGTGAAGCTCGATTCGGGCGCGCCCTCGATGAACTGGATCACGCCGTCCTTGACGAAGGTCTTGATGCTGCATGTGTCGTAGCAGTTGCGCGGGCAGGCGTTGCGGAACACCTCATAGCCGTCCAGGTAGGCGCCGCCCGCCGGGGCGCTCAGCGGGCGCAGGAAGCTGCCCGGCACGGCGGCCAGCGCGCCTGCGGCCAACAGCCCTTCGAGGAAGCGTCTCCGGGACAGGCCGCCCCCGGAGGCCTGCGGACTTCCATTCGCCTTGGTTCGGGTCATGCTGTCATCCTCCGATTTATGCTTACGCTCAGGCAATTTGCTCATACGCTCAGGCTTTGCCGCTCGTGGCGGCGACTCCCTCATCCAGCCAGCGCAGGAGCTGGCGGACGCAATACGC
Organism: Desulfocurvibacter africanus subsp. africanus DSM 2603; assembly: GCF_000422545.1. NCBI lineage: Bacteria > Pseudomonadati > Thermodesulfobacteriota > Desulfovibrionia > Desulfovibrionales > Desulfovibrionaceae > Desulfocurvibacter > Desulfocurvibacter africanus. The sequence continues at coordinate 51,078 of NZ_AULZ01000015.1, read as the reverse complement.
GATGACCGGGGTTGTCGAGGCGGCCGCCTCCACCCGCGCGGCAAAGGCAGGCACCCAGGCCGCCATGTGCTCGCCCACGAACCAGGCGTACAGCTCGCTCAATGTCCGGTCGGGCCTTTGCTCCAGGGCCGCGTGCATGATCGCCGCGCAGTCCAGCTCCAGGCCCAGGTGGTCGTCGGGCAGGCTGCCCTCCAGAAAGGAGGCCAGGCCCAGGGCGTGATAGACGCCGCGCACGCTCAGGGTCGTTTTGCCCATGACCAGGGGCTCGGGCTCCAGGTAAACCGAGGCGAACGGCGGGGCCTCCAGGGCCATGGGCCCCACGAAAAGCCGGTTGAAGGCGAACTCGACCTGCGCCGGATCGGCTGCAGCCAGGTCCGGACCGGCGGCGTCCTCGCAGGCCAGGAGCCGCGCGGCCCGGACCATGTCCGCGCCGCCTGAGGCCAGGAAGAAGTCTCGCAACGCGCAGGCACGACGTACGTCCTGCGCCAGAGGCCGCCTGAGTTCGCCAAGGGATTCAGGGCAGTGTGTGTGCATGGTCCACCAATAGGGACCATAGGGCAGCTGTCACAAGGAGAGGTATTGGGGAAAGAATGGGTATATTCATATACCCAATAGCGCATTTTGCTTTTGAAAATGCTCTGCAAGCCATGCGTCGGCATGGCTTGCCGCCAGCTTCGGCGTAGGCGCAATTCACTTGCGCCGTCAACGCTGGAGCGTGCGTCTTAAAAGCACTCAGTTCTAGGGCCGCAGCAAGCAAGCGCGCGGCGCTGCGGCGGATCTCCCTTGAACCGGGCAGGGCGCCGCCCTCCCCGGACGCCACCCGCAAGGGGGCGCGGCCCCGGCACGTCCTCCAGAGCCCGCGCGGTTCGTTCGCGGGCCGCATAAGGGGCTGCAACGGCCCTGGGCCGCCGGTACTAGGGGCTCAGGACGCCGACGGGGCGAGGGACTGCAGGTAGGTGTACAGGTTGATGTCCTGGCCCTGGAGGGCCAGCTTCTTGCGTATGTTCTTGCGGTGGGTCTGGATGGTTCCGGACGAGAGGTTCATGGCCTCGGCGATGTCCTTGCTGGAGCTGCCCGCGCGGATGAAGCGGCAGATCTTCATCTCCATGGGCGTGAGCTTGAGCAGCCGCGCATCGCCGTCAGGCCCCACGCCCGGGGCCAGCTTCACGAGCTGGTCTCCCAGGATGTCCAGGTAGCCCTTGCGCACCTCGGCCGCGCTTTCCCGGCGCACGCGCTCCAGGGCCGGCAGCAGCACGGTCTCCACGATGTGCGCGATCGCGTGGCGATCGGACTCGCGCTCCTTTTCCACGCTGCTCATGACGTGGCGCAGGGTGATATTCATCTCCTGCAGCTGCGTCTTCTCGGCGCGCAGGGCCTCGGTGCGCTCGGCCACCACTTGTTCAAGCCTGTCGCGCTGGCGCACGTGCGCCGTGATGTCGTTGAGCACGAGGATGTAGCCTCTGGAGGCCAGGCTGACCAGGGACAGCGGAATGATCTTGAGTTCGAAGTAACGCTCCTCGCCCTGCGGCCCGGACTCAGGGGCATGGATCTCGTGGGCCTGCTCCGAGGGGTAGTAGCGCAGGACCTCGGCCATGGACCCGCCTTCCAGCCCCAGGGCATCCCAGACCGCGAGCCCGCCGGCCAGGCGCTCGCCAAAGATCCTGCGCGCCGCGAGGTTGGCCTCCAGCACCGTGCCGTCCTCGGCCACGACCAGCACGAGGTCCGAGATAGCGGCCAGGATGTTCTCGTACTTGTTCTTCTCCAGGGTCAGCAGGCGGTTCGAGCCTTCCAGGCGCTCGTCGGCCTCGCGCCGGGACAGGGCTGTCCACTCGGCCACGAGCGCGGTCTCGAAGGCGTCGGCAAAGCGCTGGATCACCCGCGCGCAGGCAAGGCGCGCGGCATGGGGCGCGGCGATGGCAGGCAGCAGGTCGACCACGGCCTGCACCATGGTCTTGAAGCAGCCGATGAACATGTCCTGGGTCACGCCGCGGAAGCGGTGCCTCCGGGCAGCCTCCAGCAGATGCCCGCACCAGACAGTGTCGCGCGCCAGTTCCCCGAACTCCGGCACCCTGCCCTGCGCTTCCAGGGTGGCCAGCATGGGCTGCAGGAAGATCTGCAAGGACACGATGCAGTCTTCCCGCTTGGCCGTGGTGTGTTCGAGGTAGCCGGCCTTGCGCATGCCTTCGGCCCACAGGGCCAGGAAGGACTCCATGTGCTCGGGCAGCGTGCGAAGGATGGAGAGGGTGTTGTGCATGGTCGATGTGTGGCGCGGGCACGGGCGCGTGGCCCGTGGCGCTGCTGGTCCTTGGGATGTCTCCCGTGGGTTGGATGGCAGTACGGAGAAGGGCAAAATCCCCTGCTCGCGTCAATGGCCAGGCGATCCAGCATGGGACATGACGCCCTGATGCGTCCTTACGTGTCTGCCGGATGCCTGTTTGTGGATAGGGTTACCTGTTTGGAGTCAGGAGTTCAAGACGTGGTCAGCTCTCCCCTATCGTCGATGAGAAAGCGAACAAGGCACGCATTGGGCGTGTGGGCAACGTACGCTCCAGTAACCAGGTCGTGATCATCACGTGAGCCATATCAATAAAAGTCGATATTACAAGGCATTGCGATCAACGTGCGTTTTTGGCCCTACTCCTATTATCAACATAACGTACTGAATACTGCGCTCCTCTTTTCCTCCAAAGATTCACTCGCTTGCCTACGAAGGAATCCCAAATTGTCTGATTGGCCATTTTACCTTCGAAGCCCAAATTGAGCTTACCTTCTTTATTCCAAGACGCACCTTGCTCGGGAAAGTTTTCGACTGTAGCTTCAAGCCACCTTTCAGCCACATAAACGCCACGGATTATACCCCAAGCTACAGCAAGCACATAGTCACTTCCTTCTGCACGTGACCTCTCTACTCCCCAAGCATGCCGAACACATTCATAAACATTTGGTCGATTCCCTATGCTTTTATTGATGTTGATAAGCATATAGTTGCAACTATCATCAAAGACCGCCTCTTCTGCAGCATATTTTACAATAATCTGATTTACATGTTTAGGACCAAATTCAACAGATCCAGCACCTAACTGCTTATTGGTCAACCCTGGGTAGACATCGATCAACGCCGATTCAACAGCTTTGGCCTGCTCTTCGGATAACCCATGGCAATGAATCACGTGGTGGACATCAAAGCCCTCGGCATCTATCTGGCGGATGCGCTCAAATTTAACGTCTTCTCCTGCATCTTCCAGCAAAGTAACTCCATTCACGTTCAATGCAGCGCGAACATGTTCGAAAATTCGATCACCTTGGCCACGCCCAACGTAAAATGTTTCTCCATTACGCGGGTCAATCAAACGGTAGACATAACACTTGAGCTTTTCAGCGACTTCAGGCGGAAAGCGCAGCTCTTTCAACATCTCCTAGTCCTTCCTTTTGCAATAGACTTAAGCCGTGCAGACAGTTTCACGCGGGTGATTTCGCCCTGACGGCTCTACTCTGAAGCTGTCTGCCTCACCGGAACAGGCTGAAAACCCGCTCCCGTTCCTTGTGTGCGAAGGATTCTCGCTGCTCTTGCCCGGCCGGATAAACTTTTCGGCCGAACAGCCGATTGTATTACTAGAACATAACTCAGGACATTCATCCTGATTCGCAACCATAACGAGGTCCCCGCCATGCTAGTCGACGAGGCCATGACCAAGAAGGTGCTCACTGTTGAGCCGGATACCAAACTGGAAGCGCTGCTCAGCACCTATCGCCACGACGAGATATCCCGGCTGGTCTATGTGGTTGACAAGAAGGAAGGGCTGCTCGGGATCATATCGAGCTTCGATATTCTCACCAAGCTCGTGGGCGGAACCGGCCTCAACAAGCTGCTCGGTCGGCGCACGGTGTTCGACATCAAGGACGGCATCGAACAGCACAAGCACCTTACCGCCGCGGACCTGATGATCACCAACTACTTGAGCGTCGCCCCGTATGAAAACGTCACCCGGGCCATGGAGATCATCTCCCAAAAGCGCATTCTGGCCCTGCCCGTGGCCAGCGACAACAAGCTTCGCGGGGAGATCAGCCGTTACAGCATTCTGCGCGCAATCGCCCGGGCCGGCATGAGACTGCCGCTAGGCTAAAGCAACTTGCAGATGAACCGGGAAGGGCTTCGCCCTCCCCAGACCCCACCCACCAGGGAGCCAGGCCCCCTGGACCCCACATTTCATGTGCGTATTGCTTTAACCGCCAGACTGTCCGCCTCGACTCGTGGTACGCCCTGGGACACGCTGGGTTCCGAACGGCAAGGCCTGCGCAACGGCTGAACCATATTGAGATTCGGCGCGCGGAGGCACGGAGCAGGCGGAACTTGCCTTATTCCTCCCCGTCGTCCTCCGCCCGGCAACGCGTGTGCTTGCCCTCGGGCCGTACGCTCCAGATGCGCCGAACTTCCTCCCGACGCTCCATGAGCACTTGCTCGACCTCGCTGGGCACCAGATAAACCAGGGACCGGCCGTCCAGAAAACGATACCGGATATCCGTGGCGCTCACATCCAGGCCCGGCGCATGCACGTACTGCAAGAGATTGCCGCTGGGCAGCCGCCAGCAGGCTTGGCAGTTGCTCGGCTGCGCGGAGTGCGCGCAAGCGGATAGACGCTCGGCGTCGGGCCAGAATCGCGGCACGAAATCCGCCACAGCCTGCAGATCCTTGCCAAAGCGCGGCACCACCACGAAGTTGGCCAACTCGTGCATCTCGCGGCCCCGGTGCCATAAGTCGAGCAGAAGCAGATCGCTGGCCCCCAGGATGAAATACAGCTCGGCATCGGGCAGAATCTCCCGATAGGCCGACAAAGTGCGATGGGTGTAGGACGGCTCCGGGAGCAAGGCCTCCAGATCGTTGAGGGCCAGACCCGGAGCCTGCTTCACGGCGGCCTTGAGGATCAGGCAGCGCAGCCAGAAAGGCAGGAGGTCCGAGGCCTCCTTGTGCGGCGGCGAAGCCACGGGCACCATATCCACCTGGTCGAGTTCGAGCGTCTCGCGGACCTCGATGGCGATGCGCAAATGACCCACATGGACCGGGTTGAAGCTGCCGCCGAAAATGCCCAGGCGCATCAGGTCCTGACCTGCCCCTTGCCCAGAATCACGAACTTGGAACTGGTCAGCTCGCGCGCGCCCATGGGCCCGTAGGCGTGCAACTTGGAGGTGGAGATGCCGATCTCCGCGCCCAAACCGAGTTCGCTGCCGTCATTGAAGCGTGAGGAAGCGTTGGCCGCAACCAGGGAGGCGTCCACTTCACGCAAGAAGCGCATGATGCGCTCGTGGTCGCGGGAGATAATGACCTCGGTATGGTTGGAGCCATAGCGCGCGATATGCTCCTGGGCCTCATCCTGGCTGTCCACGACCTTCACGGCCATGATCAGGTCATGGAACTCGAAGCCCCAATCGGACTCCTGCGCGGGCTTGGCGTGTTGACCTAACAGCGGCAGGGCCCGGGGGCAGGCGCGGAATTCCACTCCGGCTTCGCCGAGTTTGGCGGCTACCTTGGGCAGGAATTCCCCGGCCTCGGCCGCATGCACGAGCAGGCCTTCCAGGGCGTTGCACACCCCTGGCCGCTGGCATTTGCCGTTGAAGACGATCTCCAGGGCCTGTCCCAGGTCCGCGCCCTGATCCACATAGGCGTGACACACGCCCTTGTAGTGCTTGAGCACGGGCATGGTGGCCTGTTCAACCACGGCGCGAATGAGCCCTTCGCCGCCGCGCGGGATGACCACGTCGATGAGGTCGTCCATCTTGAGCAGGGCCGTTACGGCGGCGCGCTCGGTGGTGGGCACCAGGGTCGCGGCGGCCGCGGGCAGCCCGGCCTTGGCCAGAGCCTCGCCCAGCATGGCAGCCAGCAGCGTATTGGAGTGGAAGGCCTCGGAGCCGCCGCGCAGGATGACCGCGTTGCCGGCCTTGAGGCACAGGATGGCCGCGTCCACGGTCACGTTGGGCCGGGACTCGTAGATCATGCAGATGACGCCCAGGGGGATGCGCATGCGTCCCACGAGCAGTCCGTTGGGCCGCTGCCACATGGTTTCGATGGCGCCCACCGGGTCATCCTGGGCCGCCACTTCGCGGCAGGCCTGGATCATGGAATCCACGACCTTGGCCGTGATGGTCAGCCGGTCTATCTTGGGTTCGTCCAGGCCGTTCTGCCTGGCTTGCCGCACATCCTTGCCATTCGCGGCGAAGATTTCCTCGCGCCGTTCGTGGAGCATTTCCGCGAGGACCAGGAGGGCTTCGTTCTTGGCCACTCCGCCTGCCTTGGCCATGCCTCGGGCCGCCTGCCTGGCCGCTTCGGCCAGTGCGCGCATCTGCATCTTCAGTTCCATATTCGTCTCCATGAGGCTGGTCTTTCTGCCGATTGTCTAGCAGACCGTGCCGAGAAACGCCACCAGCCAGCCGGGAGCTGCGACGAGCAGGTTGTACGCTTTTGTTAAGGCAAAAGCGGAATCGAGCCTCCTAATTTTGCTAAACTTGCTCACGGCCCTAGACGTGCAAACAATTGGATGACAGGAATGGCTCCAGGATTATTTTGATCTTTTTGTCATATGCTCGTACAACCATCCACTCGCATCCGCGAAATTGAAAACAAATTCGAAGGAGCCTCTATTATGGCTGACAAGCGTCCTGCGCAGCCCGAACCCGGCCTGACTGCGGCCGTTGAACATGATGAGCTGCACCCCATCCTGCGATTCTTGACCGACAATCTCAAGGTCATAGCCTTTGCCGTAGGTGGACTGATTCTGGTCGTAGCCCTCGCCTCGGGCTACCGAGCCTGGCGCGATTCCCGCCTGGCCGACGCCAGGGAAGAGCTAGGCAAGCTTGTGGCCGCCAGCGGCGAGAATCGCCTGACGAACCTGCAGGCTTTTGCCGAGCAGGCTCCCTCGGCCCTGCGCACGGCGGTCCTGTTTGAGCTGGCCAACGCCGCTGTCGAGGAGGACAACCAGGCAGTGGCCCTGGAGGCTTTCCGCAAGCTGCGCGACACCGCCGGCGACGAATTGCGCGCCACGGCCGAGCTGGGCATGGCCAACGCGCTCATGGCCACGGGCAAGCCAGACGAGGCTCTGCAAGGCCTCAAGGCCGCATCCGGCATCCCCGAAGCCTACCAGGCGCCCCTGACCCGCGCACGCGCCCAGGCCGCCGAGGCGGCCGGCCAATGGAACGAGGCCATCGCAGCCTATGAGGCGTTGCGCGAGCTGGAGCCCGCCAACGCGGAATTCATCGCGGCCAAGATCGCCGAGCTTCAAGTCAAGCAAGCTCAGGCCGGCCAGGCCGCATCAGCTTCATAAGGATGATATGACATGAGCAAACCGATTCTGACCGGCAAGGCCGGCGAAACGCACCTGCTGCTGGGTAACGAGGCCATCGTGCGCGGAGCGCTGGAGGCCGGCATCGACGTGGTGTCCTGCTACCCCGGCACGCCCTCCTCCGAGGTCCCGGACACCTTCTTTGCCCTGAGCGGTGCCCAGGGCGGGGACGACTACTACTTCGAGTACTCGGTAAACGAGAAGGTTGCCCTGGAAGTCGGCGGCGGCGCGACCCTGGCCGGAGCCATGACCCTGGTGACCATGAAGCACGTCGGCGTGAACGTGGCCGCCGACCCGCTCATGACCCTGGCCTATATCGGCACGCCCGGCGGGCTGGTGCTCCTGTCCGCCGATGATCCGGGCTGCCACTCCAGCCAGAACGAACAGGACAACCGTTACTACGCCCGCCTGGCCGGACTGCCTTGCTTCGAGCCGGCTACGGCTCAGGAAGCCAAGGACATGGTCCGCGAGGCCCTGCTCCTGTCCAGGCAGTGGCAGCAGCCCGTGCTGCTGCGCACGACCACCCGGCTCAACCACCTGCGCGGCCCCGTTGCTTTAGGGGAGCGTGCGGCCAAGCAGGCTCCGGCCGGCTTCCAGAAGAATCCCCGGCGTTTCGTGCCCATCCCGGCCGTGGCCCGCGTGCGCCATGGCGAGCTGCTCAAGAAGCTGGCCGAGGCCGCCGAGACATCCGAATCCACATCCTTGAACCGCGTGCACGGCGAAGGGAAAGTGGGCGTGGTCGCCTCGGGCATCAGCCGGGCCTACCTGGCGGACGCGCTGCAGGACTCGGCTTTGGCCGGCAAGGCCCGCGTGTTCGAGCTCGGCATGAGCTGGCCCCTGCCCGAGAAGCGCCTGCTCTCCTTCATGTCCGGGCTGCAAACGCTGCTGGTGCTTGAAGAGGGCGAGCCGATCCTTGAAAACGAGATCCGCGCCTTGGTCCAGCGTAGCGGCAAGGCATTCAACAGCCTGGACATTCGCGGCAAGGGAACGGCCGGGCTTTCGCGCATGGGCGAGTACGCCACCGGGCTGGTGCGCCGCGCCCTGGCCGAGGTCCTCGGCGTGAACCTGCCGGAAGGCCTCACGGGCTCGCCGACCTGCGCCGTACCCGAAAACCTGCCCCAGCGGCCGCCCAACCTGTGCGCCGGTTGCCCTCACCGGGCCACGTACTTCGCCGTGCGCAAGATTTTCGGCGACAACGCCGTGTATTCCTCGGATATCGGCTGCTATACCCTGGGCATCCTGCCACCTCTGTCCGCGGCGGATTTCCTGCTGTGCATGGGCTCGAGCATCTCGGCCGGCTCCGGCGTGTCCAAGGCCTCGGGCCAGACCACGATCGCCTTCATCGGCGATTCGACCTTCTACCACTCGGGCATCACCGGCCTGGTCAACGCCGTGTTCAACAAGCATGATATCCTGGTGGTCATCGTGGACAACCGCACCACGGCCATGACCGGTCACCAGCCCAATCCAGGCGTGGACGTGACCATTCAGGGCGCCTGCGACTCCCAGGTGGACATCGAAGCCATCGTGCGCGGCTGCGGCGTGTGCAACGTGCAGACCGTCAACCCGCTCAAGCTCAAGGCCTTCAATCAAGCCCTGGAAGAGATGAAGGCCGCCAGCGGCGTGCGCGTGCTCATCGCCCGCGAGGCCTGCCCACTGCACGCCCGCAGGCTTGAGGGTCGCAAGGTCACTCGCGTGGCCTACGTGGCCCAGCAGGGCGAGGACGTGCTGGCCTGCCTGGAGACCCTGGCCTGTCCGGCCTTCTCCCTGGTAGGCGGGGCCGGCGGCGAGGTGCGCATCGACGAAGACCAGTGTTCGGGCTGTATGGTCTGCCTGCAGATGGCGCCCGGCATCAAAGCCAAGGGGAGGGGCGAGTAATGGCCAAGGACAAGGTGCGAATCCTGCTGACCGGCGTGGGCGGCCAAGGCACGCTCACGGCCACCAAGATCCTGGCCGAGGCGGCCCTGGACAAGGGTCTGCACGTCACGGCCGGAGAAATCCACGGCATGGCTCAACGCGGCGGCGTGGTGGAATCCGCGGTGCTCATCGGCGGCTATCTGAGCCCCAAGCTCGGCTATGGCGAGGCCGACGTGCTGCTTGGCTTCGAGCCGCTGGAAACCCTGCGCGCCCTGCCTTACCTGGCGTCGGGCGGCGTGGTGGTCTCCAGCTCCGAGCCGATCCTGCCTATCGGCGTGTCCCTGGGCCGCGAGCGCTATCCGGAATTGGCCGATATCGAGACCAAGACCCGGCAGTGCGCGGCGAGCGCCCATTTCCTGCCCTGCCTGAGCCTGGGTCGCCAGGCCGGTACGACGCAGAGCGCCAACATGGTGCTTCTGGGCGCGCTGTGCGCCCTGGGGCTTGCCCCGCTGAGCCTGGAAGACCTCAAGACGACCATGGCTCGCCGGCTCAAGGCCCGTTTCCTGGAGATCAACAACAAGGCCGTCGAACTCGGCGCCGCCGCCGTCAAGCCAGCCTAATTGGAACACCCCTTATGGATTTGATCAAAAGCACGGATGCCGCCAGCTACTTGCGGGCCCTTCGCCAGATGATGGACGAGATGGGTCCGCACGCAGCCTTGCAACCGAGCATGAAAAGGCTGTTGGAGATACTGGCGGAAACCTTCGGCTACAAGCGGGCCTTCCTGGCCATCTTCGACACCGAAACAGGCACGCTCAAGATCGGCCTGACCTACAGCCAGCCGAAAGTCACCCAGGCCACTTACACGCCGGGGCAGGGCATCATCGGCCAGGTCTTCCAGACCGGCCGGCCCATCGTCATCCCGCGCATGAAGGACCATGCCGAATTCCTGAACAAAGCCTTCGGCCGCAGCCAGGAAGAATTGGCCAGCCTGGCCTTCATCAGCGTACCCGTGCTCCTGCCGGTACGATCGGGAGAACGCGAAACCCTGGGAACCTTGAGCGTGGACATACCGACTCAGTCCCAGGAAGTCCTGGACTCGCACTGCCAGTTTCTGGAGGTCGTTGCCGGACTGGTGGCCACGCAAGTGGCCCGCCTGCAGGAGGAGATGGCCCTGCAGCGCCACCTCATCGCCCAAGGCCTCATGATGCACCACACGGGCGAGGTCAACATCACCGCGCCCGATATCGTGGCTACCTCAAAGTCCATGCGCCTGGTCCTGCAGCAGGTGGCCCAAGTGGCGCCCAGTCGGGCCACGGTGCTCCTGCGCGGCGAATCCGGCACAGGCAAGGAATTGCTCGCCGAGGCCATCCACGCCGGCAGCCCGCGCAAGGACAGGCCGCTCATCAAGCTCAACTGCGCCGCCCTGCCCTCGGAACTCATCGAGAGCGAACTGTTCGGCCATGAAAAAGGCGCCTTCACGGGCGCCGTGGCCATCAAGAAGGGTCTCTTCGAGTTGGGCCACAAGGGCAGCCTTTTCCTGGACGAGATCGGAGAACTGTCCCTGGAGGCCCAGGCCAAGGTGCTGCGGGCCATCCAGGAAAAGGAGATTCAGCGCCTGGGCAGCGAGCAGACCCTCAGCGTGGACGTGCGGCTCATCACGGCCACGCACCAGCCGCTGGAGGAATTGCTGACCGAGGGCCGTTTCCGCGAAGACCTCTACTATCGCATCAACGTCTTCCCCATATTCATCCCTTCCTTGCGGGAGCGACGCGAGGACATCCTGCCCATCGCCGAGCATTTCCTGGGGTCCTTCGCCCAGGAGTACGCCAAGAAGATCAAGCGCATCTCCACGCCGGCCATCGACCTGCTCGTGCAGTACCACTGGCCGGGCAACGTGCGCGAGTTGCGCAACTGCATGGAGCGCGCCGTGCTCATCTGCGACGAGGAGGTCATCCGCTCCTACCATCTGCCGCCCACGCTGCAGACCGCGGAGAGCTCGGCCACCGACTCCAGCCTGTCCTTCGGCGAGTCCGTGGCAAAGTTCGAGCAGGAAATCCTCGTGGATGCGCTCAAGAAAGCCAAGGGCAACATGCTCCAGGCCGCGCGCGACCTGCGCGTCTCCTATCGCATCGTGAATTACAAGGTGAAGAAGTACCGCATAGATCCCAAGAAATTCACGGGCAGCCTGCGCCGACGCAGGGGTCCGGCATGATGCGCCGGCGCGCCGGACGGGACCATTCCCGTCCGGCGCGCGGCCATCCGTTCGCACCGCCAGCATGATTCCCCGCAATATCCTGCGCAAGCACATCGAGGCCCTGGAGCAGGGCCGGCTCATGGCCATTCCCGAACTGGTGGAGGACCTCAAGCGCCACCAAAGCCTCGATTTCTTCGATTGGGCCGCATGGCACAAGGAAGCCTTCCGACTGCTCGCCGAGCAAAAGCTGATTGGCGAGGCGGATCGCGGCACGACCATACGGCTCATGACCTTCCTGGTGCGTTCCGACCAATACCGACCCGGCACCTTGAGCCGGGCTGTGCGGAAAGGCAGCTTCCTGGCCGTGCTGCGACGGCTGGAGCATTTTCTATCCTGAAGGCGTTATTTCTAACAGCCGCAGGTCCGGAATGGGGCTATGCTTCTTTACTGGAGCAACCCCTTACCCGGAGCGCACTGCATGCCGCCGTCCCGGAAGCCTCTCCCAAAGCTCTCCCAAACCGGCCGTTCGATCATTATCCTCCTGGCCGCCCTTGCCGTGCTTCTGGCTCCTGCCTGCGCTCCCCGCAATGCCTCAAGCTCCATGGCCGAGGATACGCTGGTGGTTTCGCCCACGCCGCCGCTGGTGCTCAAGGTGGACAAGGAATTCGTCTACGTCGGCGAGGTCAGCCTGGGGCCCGAGACCACAGGCGAACCCTTGGGCCTAAGCTTGGAGGAGCAAGTATTTTTTGATGTCGATCAACGCGGACGCGTAACGCGCGCCTTGACCATCGGCACCATGCTTCCGCCGGAAGGCGCGAGTTTCAACGAACTCATCTGGGTGCCAGCGGATCAACTCGTTTACGGCGGCGAGGTTTTCGGCGGTCTGGACTTCCGCGGCCGCACCGTGGCCGTGCCCGTGGACGAGAACTTCTATCTGCGCCAGCAGGCCGGCTTGAGCGGCTACTCGTTCCCAGACCTGCTGCTGGTGCGCGAACTGGGTCTGCTGGTGGACGATACCGGTGTTTTCCTCATCAGCTATGCCGAGGCCGTGGACGGCGCTCTGGAGGACTGGGAATCAGTCAATGCACTGAATGATGAGCGCACGAATCAGGTGTTGACCATCTCCAAACGCCTGCAAGGCAGCATACAGGCCGTGGAGCCTTCCGAAGGCCTGCCTGGCGAGGCTCCGGCGGAAGAGTCCGGAGGCCAAGAAACCCCGGCTGGACCGGCCTGCTACCCCTCGCATGATCCCACCTTCAGCCCTATTTGACCGGGGGCTTGATTTTCCGTATTCCCGACCCATCATTAGCAGCCTGCTGAAAACAGGCTGTGCGGGCCAGAATGGCCCGCCGGATGCGAAGCATCCGTGAGCAATGCTTGAGCTTTGCTCAAGCATTGCGGAGTTGAAAATAGCCAGGACGGCTTTTTTCAACAGTCAGTTAAGGCCTGGGCCCTGAACCCAGGACTGCAGCAACAAAAGGACCTCCCATGACCCAGCCCATTGAAACGGCTCCGGCACCGGCGCCCAAGAACTTCATCCGTGAGATCATCGACGAGGATCTGCGCAGCGGCAAGCACACGACCATCGTCACGCGCTTCCCGCCCGAGCCCAACGGCTACCTGCACCTCGGTCACGCCAAGTCCATCTGCCTCAACTTCGGGCTCGCTCGCGATTACGGCGGCAGCTGCCACCTGCGCTTCGACGACACCAACCCGCTCAAGGAAGAGGAAGAGTACGTCGAGTCCATCAAGGCCGACGTGCGCTGGCTCGGTTTCGACTGGGGCGAGCACCTCTATTACGCATCCAATTATTTCGAGCAGCTCTACGAGCACGCAGTAAAGCTCATCAAGCTCGACAAGGCCTATGTAGACTCGCTCTCCGCCGAAGAAATCCGCGAGCACCGGGGCACGCTCACCCAGCCCGGCCGCAACTCCCCCTATCGCGAGCGCAGCATCGAGGAGAACCTGGACCTGTTCGCGCGCATGCGCGCGGGCGAGTTCCCGGACGGCGCGCACGTGCTGCGGGCCAAGATCGACATGAAGAGTGCCAACGTGGTCATGCGCGACCCGACCCTGTGGCGCATCCGCCACGCCGAGCACCATCGCACCGGAAACAAGTGGTGCATCTACCCGATGTACGACTACACGCACTGCATCTCGGACTCCATCGAGGGCGTGACGCACTCCCTGTGCACCCTGGAGTTCGAGAACAACCGCGAGCTGTACGACTGGGTGCTGGATACCCTTGGCCTCTTCCACTCGCGACAGTACGAGTTCGCGCGCCTGAACATGACCTATGTGGTGGTCAGCAAGCGCAAGCTCATCCAGCTCGTCAAGGAAGGCTACGTGCGCGGCTGGGACGACCCGCGCATGCCGACCCTCACGGGCATCCGCCGCCGGGGTTACACGCCCGAGTCCATCCGCATGTTCATCGAGCGCATCGGCCTGGCCCGCTCCGAGAACGTGGTGGAGATCGAGCAGCTCGAAGCCTGCGTGCGCGAGCACTTGAACGACACGGCTCCGCGCATGATGGGCGTGGTCAAACCGCTCAAGGTGACCATCGAGAATTATCCCGAGGGCCAGGTCGAATGGTTCGAGTTTCAGAACCATCCCGAGAAGCCCGAAATGGGCACGCGCCAGGTGCCCTTCTCGCGCACCCTGTACATCGAGCGCGACGACTTCAAGGAAGACGCGCACAGGAAGTGGTTCCGCCTTGCTCCGGGCAAGGAAGTTCGCCTGCGCTACGCCTACTACGTGACCTGCAAGGAAGTCGTGAAGGACGCAAGCGGCGAGATCACGGAGCTGATCTGCACCTACGACCCGCAGACGCGCGGCGGCTGGTCCCAGGACGGCCGCAAGGTCAAGGGCACCCTGCACTGGCTCAGCGCGGCCCATGCCGTGCCCGCCGAAGTCCGCCTGTACGACCGCCTGTTCAGCGTGCCCAATCCGCTGGCGGACAAGGACAAGGAGTTCCTGGAGCTGATCAACCCGAACGCTCTTGAGATCGTGCACGGCTTTGTCGAGCCCGCGCTGGGCCAGGCCGAGCCTGGCTATCGCTGCCAGTTCGAGCGCATCGGCTATTTCTGCTGCGATCCGGACTCCAGGCCCGGCAAGCCCGTGTACAATAGAACCGTGGGTCTCAAGGACACCTGGGCCAAGATCGAGAAGAAGGACGAGTAACGCAGGCGACGTTCAGCACTCTGATCCGAGGTCGACGCCTCATGATATCTCAAGGCGGAGGGCAATGCTCTCCGCCTTTTCGCGTTGAACTATTTCGGCTTTTTGCCTCGCATTATAAAGTGGCTGTCCCGCTGTTTTTCTCGGCCAGGCCTTGCCCTGCTTGCATGTCCCTTCAATTTCAGAAAATAGTTACCAGAAATACGTTTTTCCTCTTGCAAGTTTTTCGTGAAGGTCTTATTTTCCCCGCCAGTTGAATTCGCGCAGTATTCGAGTCGATTCTTGGACAAGCCGTGCTTCGCTCCAGATGACTACGAAGAATGCGGAAAATTTCGAATGGAGCACAGCTCGATGACCAAGAATCTGTACGTCGGCAACCTGCCTTTTACCGCCACCGAGGACGACATCCGCAACCTGTTTGCCACCCATGGCAACGTTAACTCCGTGAAGCTCATCTCGGACCGCGAGACGGGCCGTCCCCGCGGCTTCGGTTTCGTGGAAATGGATGCCGACGGCGCCACTTCTGCTGAGCAGGCTTTGAACGGCGCCAGCTTTGGCGGCCGCACCCTCAAAGTGAACGAGGCCCAGCAGAAGCCCCGTCGCGAAGGCGGCAGCGGCGGCGGCTTCGGCGGCGGAGCCGGCGGCCAGCGTCGCGAGCGCTGGTAGTCGCAGGCGCGGACTAAGCGCACGCATAGGCTATCCCAAGCCCCGTCCGGTCAGCCGGACGGGGCTTTTTTTCGCCCCTCGGCTTTCTCCTTCCTCATCCCTTTCCATAGCGCTAACTCCCCCCGATGCGCAGCCGCTGCATACCCGCAGTGATGCGGCATATCGGCATACCTGCTGCATTACCTACGCAAGACACATCCGTGAGCCTGCTTTGCGGACGATACTTGCACATCGCGCCCACCTCGTGCGCACCAACCACATTGAGGAAGCGCTGCCATGAACGGTCCGCTCTTTCGCTTTCTGCTTCTGCTGGGTCTGTCCTGCATGCTGCTCGTCCTGCATGTATGCGCCAGCATGGCCGCGCCTCCACCCTCTGTGCCTCGTGACAAACTTCCACACACATCCGACCGATCCAGTCCGTCCAAGCAGCCTGTCCAACCTCAACCCGAGACGAACGGCTCTCCGGCCGGCGCGACCAAGCGGACCCTTGCGGTAACGGCCACGGCCTACACCTCTCACCGCTACCAAACCAACCAGAATCCCTCTCTCGCCGCCTGGGGCGACACGCTGAAGCCAGGCATGCGATGCATCGCCGTATCGCGTGATTTGCTCAAAATGGGGCTGACGCGCAACACGCCCGTGCGGATTAAGGGATTACCTGGAGTGTACCTGGTCAAGGACAAGCTGCACAAGCGCTGGACCAAGCGCATCGACATCTATCATGGGCTGGACGTGCAGGCCGCGAAGCAGTGGGGAAAGAGAAAGGTGCTGATTGAATGGCTGGAGGCGACTGCGGAATTGAAGCCTGCTCCAATTCCCGCGATCCGCCACTTCCTTTACTTCCAATCCACCCATCGACCTCCCCCATACCCTTTTCATGGGGCTCTTCAATAGAGCATTTTGCTTTTGAAAATGCTCTGCAAACCATGCGGCGGCATGGTTTGCCGCCGTGTAGGCGTAGGCGCAATTCACTTGCGCCGTCAACGCCGGAGAGGGCGTCTTAAAAGCAATCTGCTCTAGATCCACGCGGACAATCCACCAGTTTTGCCGGGATAGTCAGCACGCACTTTTGATCCGCCACGCGATCGGCTCTGACGAACCACGCCCCTACAGGCCTGCATCGTGTTTTCCGCGGTCTCTATTCGGCACACCTGCTGCACTACTACCCGCAAAACACGTCCGCAGACCCGTTTCGCGGACGATACCTGCACATCGCGCCCAACTCGTGCGCACAAACACATCGAGGAAGCGCTGCCATGAACGGTTCGCTATCACGTTTCCGGCTTTTACTGAGCCTGTCCTGCATGCTGCTCGTCCTGAATGCCTGTTCCACGCTCACCGCGCCACCCGCTGAGCCCATGCCTGCCAAGCCTGCCATCATACCCTCCGCCCCGCCAGACAGCGTGGCGTCCAAACCAGCACGCCCAAAGCCCGCCCCCAGCGAATCCCTGGCCAAGAAGTCCAAGCAGCGCGCGCTCACTGTCACGGCCACGGCCTACACCTCGCACCGCGGACAGACCGACAGTACGCCCGACATCGCGGCCTGGGGTGACAGGCTCAAGCCCGGCATGAAGTGCATCGCCGTGTCCCGCGACCTCATCAAGCTGGGTCTCAAGCACAATACGCCCGTGAGGATCAAGGGCCTGCCCGGCATCTATCTGGTCAAGGACAAGTTGAACAAACGCTACGCCAAGCGGATCGACATCTATCACGGAAAGGACATCAAGGCCGCCAGGCGCTGGGGAAAAAAGAAGGTTCAGATCGAATGGGGCCACCACATCCTGGAGGCCGAATCAGAGAAGACTGCGCTCGAGAAAGATGCATAGCCCCAAAAGACGAACGGGAGAAAGCGTTGCCGCTTCCCCCCGTTGTGTGAAATCGCCGACTTGCAGACTACAGGCTGTAGTAATGCAGCCAGGACTCGTATTTCTTGTTTTCGCCCTTGACCACCTTGAAGTACTCGGTCTGAAGCTTCTTGCCCACGGGACCGGCCTTGCCTTCGCCGATGACGCGGCGGTCCACTTCGCGGATGGGCGTGATCTCGGCCGCGGTGCCGGTGAAAAAGGCCTCGTCGGCCACGTAGAGGTAGTCGCGGGTGAAGCGCTCCTCGACGACCTTGTAGCCCAGGTCGGCGGCCAGGGTCATGACCGAGTTGCGCGTGATGCCCTCCAGGATGGAGGTCAGTGGCGGGGTCTTGAGGTAGCCCGAGCGCACGAGGAATATGTTTTCGCCCGAGCCTTCGGCCACATAGCCGTCGGGATCGAGCAGGACGGCCTCGTCGTAGCCGTTGGCCTTGGCTTCCATCTTGGCAAGCACCGAGTTCAGGTAATTGCCGCTGGCCTTGGCCTTGGTCATCATGATGTTCACGTGATGGCGGATATAGGAGGAGGTGGCCACACGGATGCCCTTCTCCAGGGCCTCGGCGCCCAGGTACGCGCCCCAGGGCCAGGTGGCGATGGCCACGCGGATGGGGTTATCGCCGGGATGCACGCCCATCATGCCGTCGCCGATGAAGACGATGGGCCGGATGTAGCCTTCGGCCATCTGATTGGCCTGCAGGGTCTCCACGATGGCCTTGATGATCGCCTCGCGGGTGTAGGGGATCGTTATGTGCAGGATCTTGGCCGAGTCGAAAAGCCGGTCCATGTGCTCCTTGAGGCGGAAGACAGCCGAACGGCCGTCCGTGCACTTGTAAGCCCGGATGCCCTCGAACACGCCCACGCCGTAGTGCAAGGTGTGGGTGAGCACATGCACGTTCGCTTCGCCCCAGGGGACTAGCTTGCCGTCGAACCAGATCTTATCGGACTTCTGAACCATGAGTGAAACCCCTTGGCAGGTCGGTTGGTTGGCTAAGAGATTCGAGAAAAGTAATAGTTAGGCCAAGGAGCAAGCAATGGTCAAGAGCGGCGCGGGTCAATCAGGCCAAGAGGGAAACCGCGCCTGGGCGTCAGTAGTTCAGTATTTTGTCAGCCTTCTGCACCTGCTCATAAAGAAATTTCATGTTGGACAAAGTGATGAGTCCGTTCTCCTCCACGCCGTGGAGGGCCATGCACTTGCCTCAGGCAGCCAACACGCCTTCGGAAAGCGTGAACAGCTTGGCCTGTTCGGCGATGGGGAATGTCTCGCAGTCGCCGACCAGCAGGTCGGTTGCCCCGCCATTGAGGAAAACAGTTACCTCCTCGCCCTCGTTGAGCAGGAAATTGCCCAAGCGCAAGGCATTCCATTTGATCTCGGGATCCTGGCTGGACAGCACGATGAGTATTTGCATTACCGATAACCTCCAGTGAATTGCATAGATTTTATCTATGCAAATGCACGGATGATGGCAACGTTGGCGGCCAAACCCGGGTACTCCGTTGAAGGCTATCGACGGAGCTCGGCTGTAAGGCGGCAGCCGCCTCAAGCTTCAACTGTTCACCGATACTATGTACACGAATATTCCGAGGATATCGGCGAGATTTTGCAATTCAGCAGGGAGGTCCCTTTCGGTTACGAGCACTGCGCGTGCTGTTGGTGGCAAAAGTGCCGCCTTTTGCTCAGACCGGAGCAATGCCTGATACTTTATTGCCTGAAACAGTCCGCGGTTGATATCAGCGTCATTGGAAATGTTGGATTTGACTTCAACGCCAAGATATCCGTTCTCAGTCTCGAATACGACATCCGCTTTATCGCCAGTAGCGAACAGGTATTCCTTGCGACAGTTCCTGCAATTGCGTGGGAGGCCTACAACGTGCGGATTTGTTGCGACGAAATCCTTCAAGGCTTTATGTTCCTTGCTCTCCCCCTCGGAAGACCAACCCCCTCTCACCGGTGGCGCAATCTCGTCATGGTCCGCTGCTTCATCTGCTAGGCCGTCTCGGACAGGCCGCAGGCCATACTTCTTCAGGATTTCATCCCAGCGGCCATAAGAAAAGATTTCCCCTTGAATCTCGTCGACAACGGCTCGCTTCTCGTCTTCCGACATATAGTCAACGTTTTCAGACTTGGAATATCTTCTCAGGTAGTAATTTACCCCTCTGCCGGGAAGACCATCCTTTGCATTGACTACTAGAGCATTGAGAGGCGGTATCGGCTCGCCCCACTCTGCTCCTGTTTCGATCAAGGCATCTCCGATTGCTCCCGCAGGATATCCATACTGAACAGCCATGACATGATGCCCAAGCCCCCTGTTCACAATCTCCCGATCAAGCCGGCCATAGGTGATAGCTCTACCGTTCTTGGCGCACCATATGAGCAGGGGTAGCGCATTGCGGGCAGTGACCGCTGTCCATTTGTCGCCTTGCAAGGCTTATGGAAGAGGCATTGTCTCTCCTTTTTATATTTAGGAGTATGATAGATTGTCTTGGCTAGATCAATTTCATGGAGCTCCGTAGATATGTGAGCAAAAATAAATACGCAACCTCACAGAAACCTTATCAGAATGCACATTTAGCAATCCAGCATCTGCCTGGTTTAGCCATCATGTTGGCCCTCTACCTGTCATATCTGCCGAGTGTCTATCTCCTGCTTCTGCAGTTGCCTCCATCTGGAGACAGCCAAAGTGTCCGCCATGGGGCTGCTGCTCCTGCTGACCATGTTTTTCTTCCTACCTTGTTGGCCTAATTAGTTGCCCGCGCTGAACCTCTTCTGCTCCGCCAAGAGTTGCCACCGGCCATTGACTTTCAGGTTAGCATCTTCGGCCGGGCGAGATGCATGCTCTATGGCCGGAACACAAGCTGAAACGCGCTTGGAGAGCCATGTGCTCTTGTCTTACACCCGGAGGCCTGATGTAGGGCTGGAAAGACGTTCATAAAAAGTAGAGAAGCTGGCTCCCCGCTACGTGCAAAACACGTCTTTCAACGCTCAAGGCAATGCTAAATAGCTTTTATTGATTGCTCCCAATCATTTGCCTATAACTCCAAAAAAGGAGGATTAACCATGAGGCAAGCTCTTCTCTGCGCGCTCGTGCTCTTGCTGGCCGGATGCGGGCTCTCCAGGCAGGAGCGGCTGCTGTCAATGGAGCAGCCGTCATACACCGGACATGTCTCCCCCATCACGGTCCCGCAGGCATTCCGCTACAAGCCCGCCTCTTCAGCCATGCTCTTCGAGCTGCGCATGTATACGCGGAACCTGCTGACGGGCGAGGAAACCTTCACGGATTTCGAGATGGACATGGAGTCCCGTGCCGAGCAGTCCGGCGACAAGCTGCTCTGGACAACGACAAGCCACAAGCTGACCCGGAACGGGAAAACAATGCATGCCGATATCCCCATCTTTATTTGCCGGATTCTGACTGACGCTCTGGGCAATGTGCACGAATATGAAATCTCGCTGCCGGCCTTCGAGCGTAATGGCCTGAGACGGGGCAGTGCGGAATATGCGGAGCTGGTCGCCAGTTTCGATCCCAGGAAGAACATCGCTCCGCTGAATCCAAACGCCGTGAAAAGTGGTGATACTCTCCTGCATTTTGATTTCGGAGCATCCGCGGAAGTCTTCAAGCCGATAAATGGAAATGGTAAGATTCCTGAGATTCTCGATGGGTTCACCTACCATGAGGGCAGGAAATCCTTGCTTGTAAAAGGACATTTCGAGGAAAAGAGAGCAAGGCGGACGGCTGCGGACGGGCAAGGCCTGCCCTTTGACATGAGCTTGTCTTCCTATACCGTATTCGATGCTGAAACGATGCTCCCCTTGCTGGGGGAAGCCGGTATGGTTTTGAGCAACGAGGCGGAGTTCGGCAAGATGCACATCAGATACGTGACCAAGGCTGCACGCTAGGGGAGATTGCTTTTGAGGGGATCCAGGGGAATCATGTCCCTGGCGGGAGGGTCCGGGAGGGCAAAGCCCTTCCGGTTTTTGCCGGTTCTTGCGCAAAACGCTCTAAGTCCTGCAGAGGCCGTCAGCGATTATATTCCGCCCGCAAGCCCCTTGGGCCCGAATGGCCCGAGGCAAGGCGCCATGGCCTACGCGGAACGCGAACCGGGCTCAGAACGGCAGGGCCGCTTCGGCGGCCAAGCCCGTAAGCACGGCGTAGGCCACCAGAGCCAGTATGGCCCGCAGCAAGCCGAAGATGTCGTTACGGGGCGGATCGCCTCTTTCAAGACTGTACCGGCCGCTTGTGCGTGACTGCAGACCCATGCCAGCTCCTCCTGTGCACACCTTACGGCCTGCCGGGAGGGAGGCCGCGAGACTACACTGCCATAATGGCTTGGCCAGGCAATAGGCCGCAGGATCGAATCGCTGTCGGACCGAGTATTACGCAGGCATGAGGCTGGGCCGCCGCACTATCGGCTGAAGATGGGCTGTCAGCATTTCTCCGACTTACAGCTTTCGGCGCGTGCTTCTCTCGTGCGCAAGCCATTCGGATTGCCTGCGCCGAACCGCTTTGGAAGGCGCACGCCGGAGACGGCCAGGATGCCCGCCAGCACCAGTGCGCAGCCGACCAGCATGCCTGCCGTGGGCCTTTCGCCTAGTACCAGAGCCGACAGACCCACGGAGCTTAGGGGCAAAGCCGCCGTGGCCACGCCGGCCATGGAGCCGTCCACGCGCATCACGCCCCAGAACCAGAAGAAGTATGCGCCCACGGTGATGACCACTGCATACCAGACCACGGCCAGCCAGGCTTCCAGGCCGGCCACCGGCCAGCCGTAATGCCAGGCTTCCCACAGGCCGGCGGGCAGGAAGAAGGCCAAGCCCAGCAGCGACAAAAGCGTGGACACTGCCAGGGGCGACAAATGCCGCCTATCTTCGGGCAGGGCCTTGCGCACGAGCAGGAACAACGTTTCGCAGCCCACGGCGGCCAGGACCAGCAGGTTGCCGAGCACGGGCCGGGAAGCCAGCTCGCTTCCGCCCGCCACGCTGTCCAGGTTGATGGCCAGCACGCCGATCACGGCCAGAATGATGCCGGCCAGCGACCTGCCGCGCGGCCGCTCTCTGAAGAACAGCCAGGCGGCCAGGCCCATGAAGGCCGGAGTGGCGCTGGTGATGATGCCGGCCGAAGCCGGGCTGGTCAGGGCCAGGCCCTTGAGCAGGAACACGGTAAAGGCGAAGGAGCCAAGAAAGGACTGGGCCGTCAGCATGGCCCACGTGCGCCTGCCCAGCCTGGGCAGGCCACCCTCCACGAACAGCAGAGCGGGGACGAGCAAGGCCGAGGCCAGCGCGAAGCGCAGGGCCGAGCCCAGGAATACGGGCAGTTCCTCGACCATGAGCCGGCCGGCCACCACGGAGCTGCCCACCATGAACATGGCCAGCACCAGCGAACCCATGGAAGTGATACGGGATGAATCGCGCATGTACGCCTCCTAGAGCAGATTGCTTTAAAACGCCCGCTCCGGCGTTGACGGCGCAAGTGAATTGCGCCTACACCGAAGCTAGCGGCAAGCCATGCCGACGCATGGCTTGCAGAGCATTTTCAAAAGCAAAATGCTCTAATTGGAAGGCGTACCCTACTTGGCGATGGCTGGAGAATCTTGAACGATCTTGCGGTAACGTCCCGGAGTCAGGCCATGCCTACGTTTGAAGGCCCGAGTCAGGTGGCTCTGGTCCGCGAAGCCGGTCTCGGCAGCCACCTGGGCCAGGGGCAGCGGCCCGGCAAGCAGTTCCCGCGCGGACTGCACGCGAATCTGCACGAGATAGACGTGGGGAGTCAGGCCGGTCTCGCGCTCGAAAACGCGCAACAGATGAAAGGGGCTCAGCCGGGCGGTTTCGGCCAGCTCGGCAAGATGCAGGTCCTCGCGGTAACGTTCGTGGATGAGCTGACGCACCCGGCGCACGGCCCCACGCTCGTCGCCAAGCCTGGGCCAGCGCCAGAAGCCGTCGGCGTGTCGCTCCACCCAGGCCGCCAGCATGCGCCGCACGAGCGTTTCACCGGCCAGGGCAGGCGCGCCTGCCTGGGCGACTGTCGCGTGGGCACGCAGAATGTCTTGCGCCAAGTCGGGGTCGTGCAGCACACCGGAGCGGAAATGGGGCAAACTCGGGCGCGGGGCAAGGTCTCCGGCAACTTCCAGCAGGGCTTCCGGCGGCAGATAGAACATGCTGTAACTCCAGCCCTGCTCTCCGTCCGCCTGACCGTCGTGGGCCTCGCCGGGTATGACCAGGTTGATGCTGCCTGCGTCGGCGCGCAATGTCTCGCCGCGATAGCGGAAGCGCAGCGCGCCGCGCTCGATGACCCCTAGAGCATAGCCCTCATGCGTATGGCGGGAGAAGGTCTGGGTTACGTAGGTGGCGCGCAGCCACTCCACTCCGCCCAGGATCGGCAGGCGATTGAACTCGGCGCTTTCGCTCATGTCGGACAGTCGCTCATCGGCTCGGAGAAGTCCAGACGCCTGGGTGCCTATCCAAAAACCGCTAGATCCTGAAAACTCGTAACAAACTGACCATGTAGATCCCAAAGATCCGTCGTATGCAAAGCATCCCTAAGCTGCGAATGGGCTTTGCCCGACTATTGCCAAGCCTGCAATCCGTTACAGTGCCTTTTCAAGAGGCAGTCAAGACATACGGGGAGCTTCAGGCCGCCCTAATTATGGCATCCGTGCAGCCTGGCTCCAAACAAAGAGACTGCTGTGCGGCAAGCGGAGCATTGATGAGCAGATATTGCACAGTCCTGGCCGATGGATTGCGCACGTGCAACACGGTTGCCGGCGCGACTTCCAGGGCCTCTCCCTGCTCGACGCGCAGCTCGCTCTGCTCGCCGGCCACTCGCAGCACGCCGCAGAGCACGAAGAGGAATAACCTGCGTTCACCGGGAATAAGCATTTTCTCCATTGACTTTGGCTGTATGCGCTCCAGGCGTGAGCACAAGCCCGACTCAGTCAGGTGAGACCAGCCTTCCTCGGCCAGCCCCCAAAGATACAGCCCGGCCTCCGGCCGCTCGATCTTGCGTATGGACATGCGGTAATCCTTCATGGTTCGCGTATGGGCCGCAAGGCCCCTCCCATGAGCTTTTGCAAGGGAGGGGCCGCTTGCGCAGGCCGTCCGCGCTACTCCAAAGGCACGCATATCTCCGTTATCAATTTGTCCGCAGGTGTAATGCTCGGATCGGTGCGATAGATCTCGAAAGCGGGTTCGTCACGCGGTTTGAGGCCCTGCTCCGGCAGCCAACGGCCATAGAGTTCCTTGTAGGCCTGCTCCAAACCGCTGTAAGAGCCCACGTGCACGGCCACGGCATACTTTCCGCCGGGGATAGTCTTGATGCCGACTTCTCCTTCGCCCTGAACCGAGTCGGGCACACTCACGCAGGCGTCGAAACGCAGCAGCTCCGCCGGCGTGGAGGACGGCTCGTCATAGCTTACGCCGATGGCCAAGGTGTCCGGGCCGAGCAGGCCTTTCTGTCCGGCCCAGCCGCACAATTTCTGCCAGGCCGGCTCGCAGGCTGCATACGGTCCCACATGGCGCACACAGGCCACACTGATGGGCTCAAAAGTTTTGATGCTGATGTCCATGTCGATACCTCCAGGGGGCAGCAAGGGTATGAGTTCCAATGCATCGGGGGAAATTACCGGTTTCAGCCTGGACTGCTCGCGGAATTCGCTGGGCGACAAGCCGTACATGCTTCTAAACGCCCTGGTAAAAGACTCGTGCGCGCCATAGCCGGCCTCCAGGGCGATATCCACCACGGGATCTCCCGTATCGGACAGCCTTCGGGCAGCCCGGACCAGCTTCCTGCGCCGCACGTAGCCTGCCACGGTCATGCCCAGCATGGACCGGAACACGCGGTGGAAATGGAAGGCCGAGAAGCAGGCTTCGGCTGCCAGCTCCTCCAGAGGCAGATCGCGGTCCAGATTGGCGTCGATGTAGTTCATGACGCGCACCAGCCGCATGCGATAATCCACGCTACAGACCCTATTCATCGTTTCCCCCCGGAGACGAACCATACCTGCGGGTATCATGGACTGCTTGACGTTTCTTGCCATCTTCGACCAGTTTTATATGCATCAGCCATGATTCCACGACAATCCTTGCCGCAGCAATGCCGGGCAGATATGCTGTCTTTGACCGTCCTGCAATCCGCATAAGGAGGCGGCCATGTCCACGACCGTGTTCCTGCTCGTCATCCTGGCCATCGGCGTGCTCTACCTCATCTTTTTCAACCGCATGGAGGAACGTCGGGACCGGCGCGCGCCGCGCGAGGAGAACCCTATCCGCCGTTGGCTCACGGGCAAGCGCGATGACGAAGATTAGAATCCGCCTGACGCAAAGAGAAAACCCGCGTCATTTACAATCGTCTCCGCCAGGAATTGCATGGGAAAGGGTTCGCTCGGCCGATATATGTAAAAATCCGGGATTATTTAGAGCATTTTGCTTTTGAAAATGCTCTGCAAGCCATGCGTCGGCATGGCTTGCCGCCGCGTAGGCGTAGGCGCAATTCACTTGCGCCGTCAACGCCGGAGCGGGCGTCATAAAAGCAATCTGCCTTAGTAGCGTGGTCTTAGCAGCGCAGGACGTCCAGGATGAACTTATCCGCGAGGGTCTCCGGCAGGGTTTCACTGTTTGGGCACCGGCGGCTTCGGCTTCGCTTACAGCGCTGCTCGCGCGTCTGTGGCGGCGGATTGAATTCGCTATTGGTCATGGCTCGCGTGGGCAACGTCAACCCGGCCAGCAGGCTGCCCCTGCCGGCCAGGGAAGCCATCCCCCGTGTCGGTTTGCTAGGCAAGGCGGACCTCCCTATCGCACTGCTCCCCCAAAGGTCTTTTTAGTACTCCTCCACCGGTCACTCCCATTATTATCACTTCCAAGAGACTCGATCTGGCGGCTTTACACGCATGCCCATACAGTCTATGCAAGCCCACGATCCGCTTGGCTTTCCAACAGGAGATCCCATGTTAGCATCCGTGGCGGTCGCCATCGAACGTCTGTTTCTGCCCATCGCCCTGCTCTTCTCGGCCGTGGCCCTCTGGAGGCCCGAGGCCTTCACCTGGATCGCGCCGCATATTCCCGTAGGCCTGGGCATCATCATGTTCGGCATGGGCCTGACCCAGGACGTGGGCGACTTCACGGCAGCGGCCCGGCAATGGAAGGCCGTAACTCTTGGCGCGTTTCTCCAATTCAGCATCATGCCCCTTATGGCCCTGACCTTGGCTTGGCTTTTGCGGCTGCCGCCCGAGGCGGCTCTGGGGCTGGTCATCGTGGGAGCCTGCCCCGGCGGCACGGCCTCCAACGTCATCGTGTATCTGGGCCGGGGCAACGTGCCCCTGTCCGTGCTCATGACTACGGTCTCCACACTGCTGGCGCCGCTGGCCACGCCCGGCATCGTCTGGCTGCTCCTGGGCGAGCGAATCGACGTGCCGCTGGCGTCCATGGTGCGCTCCGTGGCCAGCATCGTGCTTTTCCCGGTCCTGGCCGGCCTGTTCGTGCGCAGCCGGGGCAGAACCCTGGCCAGGCATGCCCTGGAGCGGGTCGTGCGCGTGTTCCCCGCGATTTCCATCCTGACCATTTCGGCCATCATCGCATGCGTCATCGGCCTCAACCGCACCACGTTGCTTGGTTTTCCGGCGCTGGTCATACTGGCAGTGCTCCTGCACAACGGTCTGGGCTTTGGTTTGGGCTACTTCGGAGGGCGGTTGGCGGGTCTGTCCGTGCGCGACGCGCGCACCATGGGCGTGGAGGTGGGCATGCAGAACTCCGGGCTGGGCGTGACCCTGGCCATGCGCTATTTCGGAGCGGCCGTTGCTCTGCCCGGCGCGATATTCTCCCTGGCGCAGAACCTGACAGGCATCGTTTGGATCAAGTTCTGGAAGGCCATTCCACGACAGGATAAACCCGCGTAATCCGGACTGGCCGCTCCTCGAGGCGCGCCCGTGATTTGAAGTGACAAGAGCATTTTGCTTTTGAAAATGCTCGGCAAGCCATGCGTCGGCATGGCTTGCCGCCCCGCAGGCGTAGGCGGAATGTAATTCCGCCGTCAACGCCGAAGGGGGCGTCTTAAAAGCAATCCGCACTAGTCAAACCGCTGAAGCGTGCACCCCTGCCCCCGATTGATTCTTTCCGGCCTTCACCGTATTCTACGGTTTACAAACCGCCATGACAGAAGACATCCGCGAACCCATCAGACTGCGCATCGGACCGGCCCTGGTATCCGAAGGCCTCATCAGTGTCGAGCAACTCCGCTCGGCCCTGGACATGCAGGCGCGCTATCCTCAATTCACCTTGGGACAGATAGTCTCCATCCTGCACAAGGTGCCCATGGAAGCCATCGACGAGGTGAAAGTGCGCAGGATGGTCATGCCCCAGTTCGAACCGGTGCTCAGGTTGCGCCTGGAGTTGCTGGAACGCCGGGACAGGTATCAGCGGGGGCTGATAGCCTCTGGTTTCGTCACGGCCACGACGTCCAATCCCGTGCGCTACGAGACCAAGACCGTGGAGTCTCATCTCTATGATCGAAGCGGTGGGGATGAAGTCCAAAAGGTCTATTCGCGCTACGTCACAACCGAACTGCTGGTGGCCGTCGCCCTGCGCACCAAAGGCGGCGAAATCCGGGGCATGGTCCAGGCGGAACACAACAGCCAGACCCGCCAGCTCGTCATCTCCGACAGCGACGACCGCCTGTCCAGCACGCTCTACTACGATCTCAAGGCCCTGTATCTGCGCACCATCGGCGGCTAGAGCGTTTTGCGCAAGAACTGGCAGAAACTGGGAAGGGCTTTGCCCTCCCAGACCCTCCCAACAGGGAAATGATTCCCCTGGACCCCCATTTCAAATGCAATCTGCTATAGAGAGATGCCGCTCTGGGCCCGCGCGGGTTAGAAATGGATCGCAACAGCTTTCGGGCGGTTCTCGGACGCGCCCGCAAAGCAGACAGCCTCGTGATTCCCGTCCCGACAAGCCGCTCATCGGCTTCCGCCTGCCAGACCGAGCCAACTCAAGGCTGCGAAGAGGCCGGCTGACAAGCCAGGTAGGTCTCCAACCGGGCTTTCTCGGCCGGATCGTCCCAGCTCAGCGTCATGGCTCCGCAATCCGCGGTAGTCCAAAGCGGCAGGCTGCTTTCAGCCAGCGCCTTGCGCACCTTGGGTCCTGGGAAGCCCCAGCGGTTGAGGTAGCCCGAGGAGGCCAGAACCAGCCTGGGCGATGCCCTCTGGTACAACTCAGGACTCAGACTCGAATCACTGCCGTGGTGTGGCAGGATCAATGCCTCGCAACGCAAATCCGCACCGCGCGCCAACAGGATTTTGAGGCCAGACTGGTGCAGGTCGCCAGAGATGAGGGCCATTCCCTTGCCGCGCCAGACGAGGCGCAAGGCCAATGATGCGTCGTTACGCTCCAGGTTGTCACCCTGGTCCGGCATGGGATGCAACGCTTCCAGAACGACATCCTGCCCGATGCGGTAGGCCTGCCCCGCACGCCACTGGCGCTGCTCCACGCCCTTGTCCGCCAGCGCTTCCCGAAGCTGCGCGGCATGGGCCGAATCGCCCCAATCCCCGTTGCTGGCGAAGAAGCCCACCCGGAAGTTGCGCACGATATGGATCAGTCCGCGGGCATGGTCGGTATCGGCATGGCTCAGGATGATGCCGTCCAGGGCAGCCGGAGCATTCCTGGCCAGGACCTTGGCCACCACGGCCTCACCCACATCGAAACCCGACCCGGATGTCCCGCCGCCGTCAATGAGGTAGCGCCTGCCCTGGGGCGTCTCCAGCAGGATGCACTGGCCCTGTCCCACATCCAACATAGTCATTCGCAAGGATCTGACAGGCTGTAGGTTCTGCCACAAAGTCGGGCCGGCCAACAGAACAAAGACCAGCAGCACAAGAACTCGCTCTCGCTCGGGAGTCAGTCCCCTGCGAACGAACATGTAAGCCAGCAGCAGCCAATATCCGGCCATCTGAGGCCAGAGGGGAATGCTGGCCGTGAGCACGGGCGTCAGGCCCCAATGCTTGGCCGCTGTCAGCAAGTCCGTAAGCGCTTCCAGGATGGCTGCGTCCAGGCTAAAGCACTGGGCCGCGACAGGCCCAAGCGCGGGAAGCAAGGCCAGCAACATGCCGCAAAAGCCCAGAGGCATGATGAGCAGGCCGAGCAGCGGCACCCAGAGCAGGTTCCAGTACAGACCGACGCCGATCTGCCCGAAATTGGCCAGCACGATGGGCAGCAGCGCCAGGTTGGCCGCGACGGTCACGGCCGCGGACTTGGCCAGGAACCGCACGGCCTTGCTCAGCGGACTCGGGATGTACGCCCCGGAGTCGGCCAGGGCCTCGGCCCAGGAGAAAAAACGCGGCAAGGTCAGAGCCATGCCTGCCACGGCCACGGCCGACATCTGCAGACCCAGGTCGAAGGCCATGAGCGGGTTCCAGGCCAGAATGAGAGCCAGTGCCAGAAATAGGCCGTCCAGAAGCACCCGCCCGCGCCCAAGCCACAGGAGCAGGCCCCAGGATGCGTACATGACCGCGGCACGCAGCAGCGACGGAGTGGCCCCGCCGAGCCACAGGTAAAGGAGCACCGGCGGCAGCCCCAGAAGCACCGCCAGTCTGGGCCGCGGCAGGCGCAGGTGGATACTTGGCCTGGCATGGCCCGCGATCCAAGCTGCAAGCCAGCCCATGCCGGCCACGATGCCCAGGTGCAGGCCGGACAAGGCCAGGGTATGCGCCAGGGAAGCATCGGCCATGTCCTCGCGCGTGGCGCGGTCCAAAAGAAAACGATCACCCATGATCAGGGCCATGAGCAGGGCCCTGCCTTGCGAGCCCTCCAGGAGCTCCGTCAGTTCCAGCAGCCGCTCGCGCAGTGCAAACCGTGTCTGCCATGACCAACTCGCTTCGCCAGCCAGACGCACATCGGCGCCTCGGCCTCCATCCTGCCCGCGCGTATAGGCGCGGTGGAAGACGCCCTGTCTGGCCCAGTAGAAGCGGGTGTCCCAGGTTCCGGGGTTGGCGAAGCTGCGCGCGGGCCAGACCTTGGCCGTGAATGACACCTCCTGGCCCGGCCCCGGCCACGCGCCGGGATACTGCCAGGTCCATACGAGCCGACCGGGCAAATCCTGAAACGCTCCGGTGGGCCGAGTGCAGCGCACCCGATCCAGGACAATCTGTAGACGCTGGTCCTCGCGAGCCTCCACCGAGAGCACCCGACCCGCGATGCGCACCTTCTCGCCCGCCAGCATCCACTCCGGCTCCACCAGAGGTGCGGTCGGCATGCGCCACCAGGCCAGCAGCAGCCCCAGCGCGAACGCCAGCAAGAACGGGAGCGGCGCCGACCACCTGCCCCGCACGAGCGCAACGCCCACATAGAGCAACCCGGCACAGATTCCGGCAGCCAGCGAGTGGCGGTAGGCCAATATGCCCAGCACCACCGCCAACAGATGCACCTGCCAGGGCAGCAGAGGCGGGGCCGTGGAGCGCCGGGTTGTAATGGGATCGGTTCTGGGCATGGCCCCTCAAGCTTGAATTGGACTCTCCATTGGTATGGCCAATCTCAGAAATTATCCACGGAAACTAAGTTCATAGCAACGAAAACCCCGCCAGGGATATCCTGGCGGGGTCGCTTTGCGTAGATGGCTGACACCGAGTTGACCCGATGGCCCTCGACAGGGCCATCAGCCCGATTGGTCAATAGGCAAGCCGCGTCGAGCCTGGTCGTCCTGGCAAGCCTAAAGTATCAGGGCTGCTGCATGGCCTTCTGGAGCTGGGCCACCGCATTGGCGGCGCTCTTTCGGGTCGAATCACGGAACATCTCGGTTATGACCGTGACCTGTTCGGCATTCATTATGGAAATCTGGCCACCGAGCATGAGGATGGCTTTTTCCGACTCGGCCTTGGTCCTAGCCTGATCATTGCACTGATCGAGCTCGGGCATTGTCACCACAGCCACGCCGTTCTTGTCCACGGCCCTGACGCTCGACGAGCAGTTCAGGTGCGCGTGTCCTGTTCCCGAAACTCTGGCGATAGTCGGATTGCGCGGCCTGTAGCAGTAGTCGAGTTGCACGATGAGCACTGCATCGACGCCCAACCCCTTGGCCAGCTTGCCGAGCGCCTCGGCATCCTCTTTCCTCATCACATGCATCTCGCTGCCGGATTTCATGCCCGCTGGCAGAATCTCTCCATACTCCGCCAGCTTTGCTCCAGCATTCATGAGCTTGGTCATAAAGTTGGAGGCACCGGAATCATTATCCTTGTATAACCGTGCGGCATCGAAAGTCTTGGCATACAGCTTGTTCTTAACCACCACTTGCGCGGGTATTACGCTCCAGCCAAGCTTGGTGAGCTCCTTGACGTAGATGTCGTATGCATCTTTGGCTACCGTCTTCTTCACGCGGTTGATGTTAGTAATCATGCCAAAGCCGCCGACACCAGGTACCAATGCAGGAGCATATAGGCTGACGACAGCCACTTTTTTCACTTGATCGATCTCTGGCTTTTTGACGATAGGAGCACATGCGAACGATAATAGGGCAATAGACAGCAGACAAGACAACAGGATTCGACGCATCAAGACCTCCTGAGTTGAACAAGGCTCCCTTCCACAGGGATGACTTGTATAGTGTGGCTTTCATGAAAAGCTAACTGCTTTCAGCTGAATAATCAATTCCATCCAAGCATCTATCAGACAACGTACCTTGCTTGACAATGCACCTTTCCTGCTACGTTACTGTGATAAAAAGAAAAATTTCCGGAAGGTGAGCATGAAGGGCTTAAATGGATGCGGCCTGGAGATTCGAATCTCCAGGCCGCAAGGGATATGCATATTCTACTGTGTAGGCCGCTAAAGATGTCCCACACGGTGGCTTGGTCAGAGGCGGTCAGGACGACCGACCAGGTGCGCAAGCGCCTAAAGCAGATTGCTTTTAAGACGCCCGCTCCCAGCCGGGAGAGAGTCGGAGAGAAGGACGAGCCGCCCTGGCTGGCAGCGCCCCTCTCCGTTCAAATGCTGGCGGCTTCAAACGGATGCGGCCGGGAGATGCGCATCTCCCGGCCGCGCTGTACAGGCCGAACGATATGTCGTTGCAACGCACGGGGCCGGTCAGCCCATGCCGGGCAGCCCGGGCGCATGGAGTCCGGGAGGCCTCGCCATCAACCCCTGCGCAGGCTGCCTTATTCCTTGGCGCGCTCGATATCTGCTCCAACGGCGCGCAGCTTTTCCTCGATCCGCTCGTAGCCGCGGTCCAGATGATAGATGCGCTGCACCTCAGTAGTGCCCTGCGCGGCCAGGCCGGCCAGCACGAGAGAGGCGCTGGCGCGCAGGTCCGAGGCCATGACCGGAGCGCCCACGAGCCTGTCCACTCCGCGCACCAAGGCCGTGCGGCCCTTGAGCTTGATGTCCGCGCCCATGCGCGCAAGCTCCATGACGTGCATGAAGCGGTTCTCGAAGATGTTCTCCTCCACCATGCCCGCACCCTTGCCCAGGCACATGAGGGCCATGATCTGGGCCTGCATGTCCGTGGGGAAGCCGGGATAGTACGTGGTGGACACATCCACGCAGCGCAGTTCGCCGTCGCGCTTCACGATCACGGCGTCGCCGTCCGGCTCGATGGAAACGCCCATCTCGCGCATCTTCATGATCACGGCGTCCAGCGCGGCGGCCGGGCAATTTTCCAGGCGCAACTCACCGCCGGTAATGGGCGCGGCGGCCAAATACGTGCCGGCCTCTATGCGGTCGGGCATGACCGTGTATGAGCAGCCCTTGAGCCTGCTCACGCCCTGGATGCGCACCACGCTCGTTCCGTGGCCGGTGACGCGCGCTCCGCAGGCGTTGAGGAAATTGGCCAGGTCCACTACTTCGGGCTCGCGGGCCGCGTTTTCGAGGATTGTTTCGCCATCGGCCAGAGCCGCGGCCATCATGAGATGCTCGGTGCCGCCCACGGTGGGCATGTCCAAAGCAATCCGCGCGCCCTTGAGGCCGTTGGTCGTGCCGTTGATGTAGCCCTCGGCCAGCTCGAACTTGGCGCCCATCTTCTCCAGACCCTTAAGGTGCAGATCCACGGGGCGCGAGCCGATGGCGCAACCGCCCGGCAGGGCCACTCGCGCCTCGCCCAACAGGGCCAGAAGCGGCCCCAGGCAGAGCACCGAGGCGCGCATGGTCTTGACCAGCTCATACGGCGCGTGCGAATTGAGCTCGTCGCACTGCACGGTGACCGTGCCGTCCTGGAACCAGGTCTGGCAGCCCAGGATGTTCAGGAGCTTGAGCGTGGTGCGAATATCGGCCAGCCTGGGCACGTTGGTCAGCTCAATCCGGCCCTTGGGCAGAATGCAGGCCATGAGAATGGGCAGGGCCGCGTTCTTGGACCCGCTTACGCGGATAGTTCCATGCAACGGCTTGCCGCCCCGAATGATCAATTTATCCATAAATTCCCCTTAGATATGTATAAGCGACCGCCCTCCCCGGCTGCGGCGCAACGAAAGGCCGAAAAAACCCACTTGACCTGCGACGAATAACTCGGGTATATGCCTCTTCCTCTTGTGGCGGACGTAGCTCAGGTGGCAGAGCGCAAGATTGTGGCTCTTGATGCCGAGGGTTCAAGTCCCTCCGTTCGCCCCACTTGATGATTCAGGCGGAACTTCGGTTCCGCCTTTTTCGTTTTCACGGCGCAGTCCACGACCTGCATCACGCCCTGCCGCCCATGATCCGCTCGTAAGGCGATGGCTGCCCGCTTTTCAGCCAGAGTAGAGTGCGCATGTAATCCAGGTGCCTGCCGGCGTCCACTGGAGCCATGACCTCGGTGAACAGCGAGTCGTCGTAGTAGACACTCGCGCAACGCTTGAACAGCACCTCGCAGGCCGAGCGGGCCTGGCTGTGGATGAACGTATTCAAGGTCGAAGCTGTGCATTTGGCCATGACAGCGGCGGGATCCTGCACGCCAAACAAGCCACTGGTCATCTGGGCGAAGCGCAGCCCCATGCGATTGAAGTCCCTGACCGACCAGTTCACGTCATGGGCGAGATGGTAGGCCACGGGCGAGAGATTCATGCGCACTGGCAGGCCCTGCAGCAGAAAGGCGTACGGGAAAAAGATGTCCCACCAGGGCACGCCGATGCAAAACCCCGAGTCAGCAAGGTCCGGCACGGCCTCGCGGTCAAAAAAGAAATAGTCGAAACCACAATGGTACAGGCCGGCAGCCTGTGCATCAGGTCTGGCGATGTCCACTCTGGGCCCGAAAAGCATGCCGCCTTCGGCCTGGCGAATTACGAAGCCCAGGAAGTCGCCGCCACGGCAAAAGGCGATGTCGGCGTTGACAATGCCCAACACATCGGCGCCGGTCTCCTCGAGCGCCTTGAGCATGTCCTCGATGTAGACCAGAGGCTTGCCGAAATGCTCGCGGCCGTCTCGCGGGGCCGCCACGAAGCGCACTTCAGGGAACCGCGGCTCCAGGAGCGGAAGCTCCTCGGCGGGGTTCACGGAGAGCACTTCGAAACCAGCGGAAAGCCAGGTGGACACGCAGGCTCTAGTAATCTCCGTGTGCTTGGGCGGAATGCTCGTGGCGATGCACACGCGCCTGCCCAAGACTTCGGACGGACCGTCATGAGCATGGCAAGCCTGGGAACGCGACAAGTAGGCGCTGTTAACCAGACTCATGACGTGACCCGGATCCACGCGCAGGGCTCGCTTGAAGAGACTGAGCGCCATGGAGGAACGCCCTGCGGCCATCTCCAGCCATCCCAACAGCGCCCATACGTCGGGGTCGGCATCATGGACCTTGGCGATCCTCTGGCACTCGGCATAAGCCTCGTCCGAGCGACCGAGTTGGTGGAGCGTCTCGGCCCGGATGAGGTTCAGCCTGGAGCAGCCGTGCCTGTCTATCCTGGTATCCAGCAAGGCCAAGACACCTGCAAAATTCTTTACACGCAGCAGCCTGTTCAAGTCGTTCTCAACGAGGATGTGACTGCCGTTATATGCAACGTACGCATCGACCCTGCGGAAATACGCCTGGTCAAGGGGCGCTAAATCGAGGCAAGCTCCCCTCCTCCCGTACGCTTTCATCGGCATCCACCTCTTTTGGGTTCACCGACCGACAGGCTGGCTTGCATTCCAGCCCTATCTCTTGCGCAAGCGGCGCTTGTCGCCCACGCGCACGGTGATCTTTTCCTTGTCCAGGTACTCCAGCACGGGGATGGCGTACTTGCGCGACAGGCTCGTGAGTTCCTTGAAATCAGGAGGACCCATCTCTTCCTGCTTCTCGAAGAAACCCACGATCATGCCCTTGAGCTTCTCCATGGCCGAACGGCTGAAATACATGTCTTCCTTGATCTTCAGCAATTCGCCTTGATCCTGCAGGAGCTTGAACACCGGCGCGGCCTGCTTGAAATCCACCCCGAGTGGATCGAGCACGTCCTTGAGGTTGGGTGGCGTAATGCCGCCCTGCTCGTAAGCCGCGAGGATGGAGCCCCTCATTTTCGCCTCGTCCGAGGCGAGTGAAACCTTGTGGCCAGGCAGGCGCAACACTTCCTGATCAGCGATCAGCTCTCCTCTCTTCAAAAGCCGTTCCACAACGAAGTGGAACAGCTTGGCAGGAAGCCCCTTGCCCCAATCCGAAGCCAGCTCACTTCGTGACAAGCCCGGCTTGAGGGGATTCTTGCGGTGGTACTCAGTCGTGAAGGCCGCGGCCGAAGCGCAAAGCTCGTCCAGCAGCGCGCCGGAAACGTACACGCGCGCATCCTTGTCGAACAGGAAGGCCTTCTGCTGGCCGCCGAGCTGCCCCAGCATCTTCTCCAGGGCCTTGCTCTCCAGGTTGGTCATGGTCACGAGCTGTGCGAAGCTCAGGCCCTCTGGTCCGGCCAGACGCAGTTGGCCCAAGGCCAGCGCCTCGGGCTCGCCGCCCGCAAGCGAGTACAGCACCTGCACCTGCTCCGAGCGGCGCTTGACCTTGCGGCCCAGGGGGTTGATGAGCTTGCCGCCGCCGATGGTGCGCAGGGGCGAATAGGAGCGCAGCACCACGCGGTCGCCATATACGCCCACGAGCGGTTCCTCGAAGCGCACCTGGCAGGCGCAGGTCTCGCCCGGCATGAGCTGGTCGCGGTCCAGCAGGTAGACGCGCGCGAGCACTTCGCGGCTGCCGTGATGGAAGTGCACTTCCTTGCGGTGCTTGAGCGGCTTGGACGCGCTCTTGAGCAAGGTCAACTCGATGTCCCAAGTCAGGGACGGAAAAAGCGAGCCCGGCACGGCCAGCACCTGCCCGCGCTCCAACTCCTCCACTTCCACGCCGGCCAGGTTCACGGCCGTGCGCTGCCCGGCCAGGGCCTTTTCGGCCGCGCGGCCATGGACCTGGATGGTGCGCACCTTGGTGGGCTTCTGCTGCGGATAAACCAGCACATCCTGACCCACGCCGACCGCGCCGGCGATAAGCGTGCCGGTGATGACCGTGCCGTAGCCCTTCATGGAGAAGATGCGGTCAATGGGCAGGCGGAAGAGGTCCGTGCGCCGCCTGGGCTTGAAGCTCGTGGCGATCTCGGCCAGCTTGGCCTTGAGCGCGTCCATGCCCTGGCCCGTGTGCGAGGACACAGGCATGACCGGCGCGCCTTCGAGGAAGGTGCCCTGCAGGAACTCGCTGATGTCCTCCTGGACCAGCTCCAGCATTTCCTCGTCCACCATGTCCACCTTGGTCAGAGCCACCAGGCCCGTGTCCGTGCCCAAAAGGGAGCAGATTTCCAGATGCTCGCGGGTCTGAGGCATGACGCCCTCGTCCGCGGCGATGACCAGCATGACGAAGTCGATGCCCGCCGCGCCCGCGACCATGTTTTTCACGAAGCGTTCATGGCCCGGCACGTCCACGATACCCAGACGGTCAATGCCCGGCAGGTCCAGGTAGGCGAAGCCGAGCTCGATGGTAATGCCCCGGCGCTTCTCCTCCTCCAGCCGGTCGCAGTCGATGCCCGTGAGCGCGCGCACGAGGCTCGTCTTGCCGTGGTCGATATGCCCGGCGGTACCCATGATAATTGGCATGGAGGACTCCTTTACTGGGATGAGAAGGAAGAAGCCGGGGGAAACCCTTTTGGGAAAAGGGCTTTCCCCCGGACCCCTTTCCTAAAACTTTTTATTTCGCGTCAGCAAGCACGCGACATGGGACTCTACCCAAGCTCGCGGCGCTGCGTTCGCGGTCCTCCGCGAACGCAGCGCCGCAAAGATGGGGGCGTGGGGGAGTCGCACTCCCCCACGCGGGGTTCGGGGCAGCCAGCCCCGATTCTCCTACTTCTTCAAAAACGCTTCATACGCCAGCGTCGTGGCGTACAGGTCGACCTTGCTGATGATCTCGAAGGGGCTGTGCATGGACAGCACGGGCGTGCCGAAGTCGATAATGTCCATGCCGTACTCGGCCAGATACTTGGCCACGGTGCCGCCGCCGCCCAAGTCCACCCTGCCCAGTTCAGCCATCTGCCAGGGCACGCCGGCCTCGTCCAGCACGTTGCGCAGCCAGGCCACGTACTCGGGGTGCGCGTCGTTGGCGCCGACCTTGCCGCGATGGCCGGTGAACTTGCAGAAGCAGGGGCCGTAGCCCAGCAACGCGGCGTTGAGCTTGTCGTGCAGTTCCTGGAAGTCCGGGTCCAGGGCTCCATGCACGTCGGCGGACACGGCCTTGGACAGTTCCATTACGTGGTGCAGCTTGGTCTTGGGTTCCCAGGCTTCGAGCATATCCATGAGGCAGTACTCGAAGAACTTGGACTTGGCGCCTGTGGAGCCTTCGGAGCCGATCTCCTCCTTGTCCCAGAAGACCACGACCTGGGTGTACTCGGGCTGGTCGGCGCGCAAGAAGGCCTCCAGAGCCGCAAACAGGCATACGCGGTCGTCGTGGCCGTAGCCACCGATGAGCGCGCGGTCCAGCCCCACGAAACGCGCCGGACCGGCCGGCACAATGTGCATTTCGGCGCTGTACAGGTCGTCCTCCACCAAGCCGTAGCGCTCGTCGAGGATTTCCAGCATGCGGCGCTTGATGCGCTTCTTGCCGGTGCCGTTGCCATTTTCCTCGTCGCTGTTCTCGGCGGGCGAATGGCCGAAGATGACGTTGAGCTTCTCGGCCTCGAAGGCGTCGGAAAGCTTCTGCTCCACCTGCTTGTAGGCCAGGTGCGGCAGCAGGTCGGCAATGGTCAATACCGGATCGTTCGGGTCCTCGCCGATGACTATGGTCACGGCCTGGCCGTTCTTCTTCACGGCCACGCCGTGCAGGGCCAGAGGCCGCGCCAGCCACTGGTGCTTGCGGATGCCGCCGTAATAGTGGGTCTTGGCCAGGCCCACCTCGGCCTCCTGGTAGAGCGGATGCTGCTTGAGATCCAGGCGCGGGGTGTCGGCGTGCGCGCCCAGGAAGCGGAAGCCATCGGACAGCGGCCGCTTGCCCTTGCGGGCGATGAAGATGGTTTTGTCGCGCTTGACGCGGTAGCAGGCAGCCTCGCTCAGGTCGGGCTTGAAACCGGCCTGCTTGAGGCGCTCCACCACGTACTCGACGCTCTCGCGCTCGGTCTTGCAGCGGGACAGGAAGTCCACGTAGGATCGGGCCAGCTTTTCCATGGCCTTTTCGTGGGCCGGGGTATCGTAGATTTCCCAGCAGCTCTTGGGCTCGGACTCGAGACCGGCCGGGACGGCATTCTTCTTTTTGGTCACGTACGATGCTCCTTGCGGTGATTGTCAGTTATGGCAGGCGCTCCCGTCTCCCGCCATGTCCAGGGCCTGGGCCAGGGACGCGGAGACGAGGCGGAATTCGTCGTTTCTCAGGGTGCGCGGGTCGAGGCAAAAGGCGTCTTCCTCGATGTAGCCGATGAGTGGCGGCTCGGCGGTGCGCAGATTGTACTTTAGGGTCTCCAGGGCTTGGGCGCCGCCGGACGTGGGCTTCACGGTCACCACGGTGGTGGGCAGGTCGCGCTCCGGGAAGGAGCCGCCGCCCACGCGGGACACGCCGGGCCGCGTGGCGATGTCCAAACGGCCGGATAATTCGCGTTTGAGCAGCCGGGCCAGGGCCTGGGCCTTTTTCTTCAATTCGTCCGGCTCGGCCGTGATCATGGCGATGGTCGGAATCTCGCGCCGGGCCAGCTCCGGATCCAGATAGAGGCGCAGCGTGGCCTCCAACGCGGCCAGGGTCATCTTGTCGATGCGCATGGCCCGGTTGATGGGGTTGCGCTTGATCTTCTCGATGTATTCGCGC
Organism: Desulfocurvibacter africanus subsp. africanus DSM 2603; assembly: GCF_000422545.1. Lineage (NCBI taxonomy): Bacteria > Pseudomonadati > Thermodesulfobacteriota > Desulfovibrionia > Desulfovibrionales > Desulfovibrionaceae > Desulfocurvibacter > Desulfocurvibacter africanus. The sequence goes on along the minus strand of NZ_AULZ01000015.1, from coordinate 11,831 downwards.
CGGCCCACGATGATGCCGGCCTGGGGTCCGCCCAGGACCTTGTCGCCGCTGAAGGTCACCACGTCCGCGCCCGAGGCCACCACGTCCTGGACCATGGGCTCGAACTGAAAGCCCATGGGCCGCAGGTCGAAGAAGCAACCCGAGCCCAAGTCCTCCATTACCGGAATGTTCCGGCGACGGCCGATTTCCACCAACTCCTCCGCCGTGGTCTCGAGGGTGAAACCGATCATGCGGTAGTTGGAGGTGTGCACCCGCAGCAGCAGGGCCGTATTCTCGTTGATGGCGTTCTCATAGTCGCGCGGATGGGTGCGGTTGGTGGCCCCGACCTCCACCAGGATGGAGCCCGAGCGGGCCATGACGTCCGGGATGCGGAACGAGCCGCCGATCTCCACCAGCTGTCCACGGGAAACGATGGTCTCCCGGCCTTTGGCCAGCGTCTCCAGGCAGAGCAGCACCGCCGAAGCGTTGTTGTTGACCACCAGGGCAGCTTCGGCCCCGGTAAGGCGGCACAGCAGCTCTTCCACATGGCTGTAGCGGCTGCCGCGCTTGCCCGTATCCAGATTGAACTCAAGGTTCGAATAGTTGCGGCAGGCCTCGGTCACGGCCTCGATGGCCGACTCGGCCAGCAGCGAGCGCCCGAGATTGGTGTGGATGACCACGCCTGTCGCGTTGAGCACGCGCCGGAAATGGGGCCGGGACTGCGAGCGCACGAAGCAGGTCATGCGCCGGAAGAACGTATCGGACACAAGCTGCTCTTCCGAGGCGATGACGCCGGCCTTGATCTCCTCGCGGCACAGATCCAGGAACTTGTTCACAAGGTCGCGCAACAGCGGCCGGGGCATGGCGGCCAGTTCCGGTTCACCGGCCAAACGATGCAGGGCCTGATCCACCGGAGGCAGCAGTCGAAAAAGATTGGGCACGGCTGTCTGTCCTTACGTTCAAGCAAAAGTCACGCCGAGGCGGCGTTTTCCAGGCACTCGGGCCGTTTTGTATACAAAGCGGCCAGCAAATACAAGGAACCGCAGGCCAATACAGGGCCGTCGAAGGTCGCCAAGTCGGCCAGGGCAGCTTCGGGATCGGGAAAAGGCCACGTTTCGCGTCCTAGAGCGGCAAAAAACGTTGCTATCTCGACCGGGTCCCTGGATCGCTCGCAGCCCGGCAGGCCCGTCACCAGGATGGGGCCGTCCGTAAGCCCCGCGGCCAGAGGGGCCATGACCGACAGCTCCTTGTCCTTGAGGCAGGAGAAAAGTAGTGCCGCCGGCCGAGGATGCAACTCCTCCACCGCGGCCAGCAGCGCGCGCAGGCCCGGCTCGTTGTGCGCGCCGTCCAGCAGCAGATCGGGACTCACGCCGGAAACGCCGGGGCAATGCTGTAACCTGCCGGGTATGAAGGCCCGCTCCAGGCCCCTGGCCTCGGCCAAGGCATCCGGTTCGCGCCCCAGAGCAGTTGTAATCAGCCGCCAACCGGCCAGGGCCAGCAAGGCGTTCTGACGCTGGTGCGGACCTGCCAGGCGTAGGCGCAGGCCGTCCGGCAAAACGGCCAGCCAGTCGGCCATAAGCAGCCGCGCGGACTTGCGCTCGGCCACGGACCTGAGTACGGCCAAGGCTTCGGGCTCCTGCCAGCCGGTCACGGCCAGCCCTCCCCCCTCGCGCTGGGGCATGGCATCGGCCTTGTCCGCCGCGATCTCCACGAGCGTGTCGCCCAAAATGCGCATGTGGTCCAACCCGATGGGCGTGAACAGCGTCAGGTCCGTTTCGAAAGCGCTTACCGCGTCGTAGCGGCCGCCGAGGCCGGCCTCCATGACCGCCAGCTCCACGCCGTCTTCGGCAAAGGCCAGCACGGCCATGCAGGTCAAAAGCTCGAAGTAGGTCAAGCCCAGGTCGCCGCCGATGGACATGGCCCGATTGGCCAGGCAGGTCCAGCGTTCCTCCGGCAACATGCGGCCGCCGACTTTGATGCGCTCGCGGAAGGAGAGAAAGTGCGGTGAGGTGTACAGGCCCGTTTTCAGGCTGTGCTCGCGGGCGATGGATTCAAGGAAAGTCGATGTGGAGCCCTTGCCGTTGGTGCCCAGCACATGGGCCACGGCAAAGGGCGGCCGGCCGAGACCGGCTCGACGGGCGAACTCGCGAACCCTGTCCAGGGTCAGGTCCATGTGGAACAGGCCCAGCCTGTCGAGATAGGCCGAGAACTCCGCGAAGGTCACAAATCGTTCTGACAAGGCAGCCTCGCTGAGAGGGAATACGGATCGGTTTGCATACCCCGTTTCCCCAGGCCAGGCAACGGTTCCACCAAGCGCCGGATCGGTTCGGATGTCCAGCGCAGCCGGCCTTGACGCTCTCGGCCTCAGGGGCTAAGCCCATCTACCACCTCGCCCTGAACGGCGTACATTAGAGCATTTTGCTTTTGAAAATGCTCTGCAAGCCATGCGACGGCATGGCTTGCCGCTAGCTTCGGCGTAGGCGCAATTCACTTGCGCCGTCAACGCCGGAGCGGGCGTATTAAAAGCAATCTGCTCTAGAGGACCGCTCATGACCCTTGCCCAAAGGCTGCGCTATTATCTGCGCGCCAATGCCATATTCTTGTCCGTACTGGCAGCCAATCTGTTTAGCGACCTGTTCAGCGAGGCCATGTTCCACGACGGCCTGCTGGCCCTCTCATCCGAGTCCATGGCCTTCCTGGAGCGTACAGAGGCTTGGCTGCGGCCCTTCGTCCTGGGCGGCATCTATCTGCTGGTCTACCTGTACGAACGCCCCGTGCGCCGCCACCTGCGCCGAACCGCAACCGGCTTGGCCCGGCCGGAAGATTCCTCCGTGCAGGTGCGCCGACGGCTGCTCAACGAACCCTACTTCGTCGCGGTCCTCAATCTGGTCGTATGGTTCGGGCTGACGCTGGCCGTGGTGCCGCATCTCACGCTTCATGGCGAGGATAGCGAACTACTCACGGCCGTGCTGTTCATGGGTCTGAACGTCGGCCTCGTAACGGCCGCTGCCGTATTTTTCCTCTCGGAATACGCGGTGCAGCGCTTTCTGGCGCAGCATGTCCTGCCCGCGAGCAGCCCGGTATCCGCTTCCGGCGCAGTGCGTATGTCGTTGAGCGTGCGCATGCTCATGCTCTTCGCGGCCACCAGCCTCATCCCGCTGCTCTCTTTCGTGGAGCTGACCTACATACGCCTCCCGGGCATGGGTTCCGTATGGCAGGACGTTTCTCAGCACATCCGCTCGCACACATTGGTCTTCCTGACCATCGGCATAAGCCTCAGCATGTTCATGGGTCACACCATGCGCCGACACTTCACGGCCATGATCGACGCCTTGGAGCGCATACGGCGCGGGGACCTGTCGGCGCGGGTGAGCGTGCTGCGCAACGACGAGATGGGCTACGTAAGCGAAGTCATCAACGAAATGGCCGCGGGGCTGGAGGAGCGCGAGCGCATGCGCCATTCACTGGCCCTTGCCAAGGAGATCCAGCAGAATCTGCTGCCGGCCAGGCCGCCCAAGGCCGATGGCTGGGAACTTGCCGCGACCTGCCTGTACAGCGAGGAGACAGGCGGCGACTTTTACGATTACCTCGACCTGGACAATGGAGCCGTGGGCGTGGCCGTGGCGGATGTTTCGGGCCATGGCGTGCCAGCCGCTCTGTTCATGGTCTCGGTGCGCGCGCTCCTGCGGCGTAACGTCGCTTCCAAGGTCGACCTGGCCGAGGCCGTGGCCGCCCTGAATCGCGACCTGTGCCGCGATGCCGGCGGAACGGGGCAGTTCATCACCCTGTTCCTCTGCCGCCTGGAGCCCGATGGCAAGAGCATATCCTGGGTGCGCGCTGGCCATGAGCCCGCCCTGCTTTACGATCCAGCCAGCGGCCGTTTCGAGGAGCTTGAGGGCAACGGCATGGCCCTCGGCGTTGTGCCCGAAGCCACCTTCGAACTGGGCCGCATGGAAATAGCGCCTGGCCAAGTCCTGGTCATCGGCACCGACGGTATTCCCGAAGCACGCAACGAGTCCGGGGAGTTCTTCGGCAAGCAGCGCCTGCGGGCCGTGGTCCGCAGTTCGGCGGGCCGAGGGGCCGAGGATACGCGCAACGCCGTGGTCGCCGCCGTGGAACGCTTCGCCCCACGTCTCGCCGACGACGTGACCCTGGTGACGATACGGGCAGTGCCGCTGAACCATGGCTGATGCATGGCAGCTCCGTGGAGCTTGTTTCGTCTGCGCGACGCTTACTTACGCATAGCTCCGGCCTTGACCACGACCCAAGGCTCCCATATAGTCTCCTGCTTCACGCGCCCGTAGCTCAGGTGGATAGAGCAACTGCCTTCTAAGCAGTGGGCCGGGGGTTCGAATCCTCCCGGGCGCACCAAGAATGATAAGAAAAGCCGGCTACTTAAGCCGGCTTTTTCTTGGAGGGGTAACTCGCTTGGGACTGGGGGTAACCTGGGGGTAACAGATGTGGGATCGCTCTATCCGCCTGTGCTTCGGCTGCCTACTTCTTCTTATTGAGGTACTTCTCGAAATCGCTCAGCGTCTTGAGCGAGCAGGCGTCCTCGTTGGCGATCTCCACGCCCAGGCGCTCCTTAATGGTCTCCAGGAGCGACGGGTAGTCCACGGAATCCACACCTTGCTGCGTCAGCGGCACATCAGGCTCGATTCCCTTAACAACGTCCTGCTTGATCCCAGCAGCCAGCAGCAGCTTCTTCAAATCTTCGCGGGTGACGCTCATGAGCCTCTCCTTAATCGTTGCAGGTTTTCTCCGCCAATCGGCCCGTGCCGACGCAGCCTCATTGCCGTAATCTGTGGCGCTGCACCTTGCCCGTGACGGTTCGTGGCAACTCCTCTACAAAGGCCACCCGCACCGGGCACATGTGGCGTGGCAAGCGTCCCGCCATATAGCGGCGAAGCTCTCCGGCTAATTCCGCATGGGGGGGGTGCTGTGAGCGCAGGACCACGAACGCTCCGGGGTACTCCAGACCCTGGATACGGCAGGCCGCCACCGCGCAGTCCGCCACGGCCGGGTGCTCGCGCAGGCAAATCTCCACTGGGAACGGCGAGACCCATTGCCCGCCAGAACGAATTAGGTCGTCCGAGCGCCCCAGGTGACGGTAGCCATCGGACGCCCGCACGCAACGATCTCCAGTGTCCAGCCAGCCTCCGAGCAGCAAGGACTTGGCCGTGCTGTCGGGCCTGTTCCAGTAGTAGGGTATGATACCAGGGCCCCGTATTTGCAGCCGGCCCTCCGCACCCGGAGCGACCTCGCGTCCCTGTTCATCCACGATGCGCGCATCGAAGCCAGGCACAGGCGTGCCCATGGTTCCGGGTCTATTGTGGCCTGGGCGGTTCGACATGCATGTGGTGAAGGCCTCGGTGGAGCCAAAGCCTTCCACTACCTCCAGTCCCGTCAGGCCGCGCCACGCCTCATGCAAGGCCGCAGGCATGGCCTCGCCGGAGGAAACGCACAGGCGTAGCGGAGAGAGATCGCACGGTTCGAACAAGGTGCGAGTCAGAAGCGCATAGACGGACGGGACGGCGCAAATGATCGTTGGCCGGACTTCAGTCATAAGGGCCAAAAGCGAGTCTCCATCCGATTGGCCGGAATGGAGGACAATCGTGGCTCCGGCAGCCAAACCCACCGCTAACTGCACCTGGAGCCCATAAGAGAAGGATAGTTTGCTCGCGCTCAGGAGCACGTCATCCGATGTTATCCCCAGCACCGGACGTCCCCAGGCTTCCAGCGGAACTCCCAAGTCGGCATGCCTATGCGGCACACCCTTGGGCTTGCCCGTAGACCCGGAGGTATAGAGCATGAAGGCCAAGTCATCGTGCGCGGGAACGTGCGGTGAGAAGCCGGATGCGTCCAATCTTGCGTCGACTCCTGCGAGGCCGCATTGAATGGTGAATCCGCTAAAAGGCGAAATGGCTGTCCTACCCTGCTCCAACACCAGTGCCCGTGCGCCCGAGTCCGCGAGCATGAACTCCAACTGCTCCGTAGGCGCGGCTGGACTCATCGGCACGGGCACGGCGCCAGCGAGCATGGCTCCAAGGAAAGTCTGAACAAAGGCCGGGCAGTCCGGAAGCAGGATGGCCACCCGGTCCCCAGGCGCGATGCCCTTGGTCCTTATCAGATTTCCAAAGGATATCGCCTGGTGGAACAGCTGTTCATAATTCGTGACCGAGCCGTCGAAGATGAGAGCTGCCTTGCCGGGGGTTCGCGCGAGCCCCGATTCAAGCAGCCGTTCCGCAGCGTTTGCGTAGCGGCCGACTGATGTAGCCATATCAATGAGACTCGTTCATTAACAGGCTGCCAGGTGAGATAGGCCGCTTGATGAGGCCGTATTTGTAGGCCTGATCGATCACACCCTGCAACTCAGGCTCAAGGCTTTCGGCCGGGAACAGTGGCAGGCTGATTCCGCGCGCCAGGGAAGGATCGATCCCCGCGCGACGGGCCAAGATGTCCCGCGCGCTCTCGGGGTTAGCGGCAATGTAGTCCGAAGCCCGCAGGACCGCCTTCCTGAAGGCCTCTGCCTTGGCGGGCTCGGCCTTGATCCAGGCCCGCCTGGAGAACCAGGTGGCCACGAGGAAACGCTTCCCGAAGACTCCGTGCGGCGTCCTGACTAGAATTTCCGCAGTGCCCTTGCGCAACGCCGCGGTGATGAATGGTTCGGTCAGCAGGGCTGCCTGGACCGAGCCGCTGGCCAGGGCCGCCTCCATCTGCGGGAAAGGCACCTCCACCAACCTGACGCGGGAGTAATCCAAACCTTGCTCCGCAAGCAGAGCCTTTACGGCTAGATCGTTGATGTTGGCCAAGGCGTTGACCGCCACGGTTCTGCCGGCGAGATCTCCCATGGAGCGCAGGCCTGAATTTCGGGCAACGAGTAGGCTGTGCGTGCAGTGGTCCGGCCCTGTCGTCTGCTCGGCACCGGGCGCTAGGATGGCGAAGTCGAAGCCCTTGTCGTGGGCCACGGCAAGAGAAACCGTGTTGGACCAACCCACGTCCAGGTCGCCGGACTCGACAGCCATGGCGATGAGCGGACCGCCCTTGATGGGGCGCAGGTGCACCTTCAGGCCGTTTTCGCGGAAGTAGCCGAGCTCGTCGGCCACATATAGCTGCAGGCAGTCGCCAATGGGGATGTAGCCGACACGCACCGGTCCCAACCACTCCGCCCATGTCGGAACATGGAATGAGAGCGCCGCAATGCACAGGAGAACGCCAATGACAAAGCATCTCTTCATGCATGGCTCCTTGCTGACTAGCCTGCCGCCGAAGGTTTACGTCTTGAAATAGGATAACCAGTATTCATCCACCAACTGAAACATGCTAGGGGGTATTTCTTAATAAGCTATTTCTTGCAAAATACCAAGTAAGGCAACGCATCTCAAGAATGCTAAGCCCTTTGCTCAGGACCATGCCTGCCAGGCTCGCCTCAATGATCCCCGCGTACATCTCGGGAATATCGAAGCTCCGTTGCGACCTGAGCAGATAATGTCCCAGCCCTTCCGAACCACCAACCATTTCGCTGATCATGGCTACAATGAAGGCCACGGGCATGGCCGTCTTCAGCCCGGAAAAGAGACCAGGCAAGGCCGCTGGTGCGAGGACTTCGCAGGCAAGGCGTAAACGGCCCACGCCAAGGTTGCGCGCTGTATCCAGGAATGGCTTGGGAATGGAGCGCACACTGTCCGCTGTGTTCAGGAGAATGGGGAAGACACAGGCGAAAAAGACGACAAAGACATGCATAAGGCCGCCGATACCTAGAAAAAGCATGGCCGGAAGGACGACTACGCCCGGTGGAAGGGAGCGCAGACTCTCGACTGTCGGCGAGAACAGGTCCTCGATGCGCCGAGAGTGGCCCATGGCTATGCCGCAGGGAATGGACAGCATTGCCGCCAGAAAGAAACCGGCGGCCATGTGCCCGAGGGTCACCGCCAAAGCCGAGGGAAGCGTGCCCTGGATGTTCAAGTCCATCAGCTTGGTCAGGACGAGAGAAAATGGGGGGAACAGCCTGGATGGAAACAACCCGACAAGGGCGACGGCTTCCCAAGCAAGACCCATGGCCAGGCAGAAGGCCAAGCCTTGCCAGCGCGGCCGGCGGCTCATGCCCTGCCCCCCACAGGCAGACCGTAGCGGCGCACGGCCATGCGCTGCAGCAGGACAAAACCTTTATTGAACGTGAATCCGAGCAAGCCGACCAGGGCAATCGCGGCATAGAGGTCCGCCGTGCGTCCGGAAAAGGCCGCTGTCATGGCCAGGGCGCCAATACCTCGGGTGGAAACGACCATTTCCAGAGAAACTTCCACGGCAAGGGCGATGCCCAGGCCGATGCGCAAGCCTGTCAGAATCTCGGGCACGATCGCCGGCAGGATCACGTGACGGGCGATGCGCCCCGGTTTCAGGCCGAGGCCGTGGGCCGTTTCCAGGAGGATTGGGCTCACCCCGCGCACTGCGTCCCGCGTGCCGACGAATGCAGGCCAGCAGCAGGCAAAAGCGGTAATGGCCACGTTGAGCGATTCGTCCATACCCAAGAAGAGCAGGCCCAGGGGGATGAGCGCCACTGATGGCAGCGGCCTGAGGCCTTCCACGAACATGCCCGTGGCCTGGCGCACGGCGGGATACAGGCCATGAATTAGTCCCAGGGCAATGCCCGCCAGCCCTCCAACCGTGAACCCGAGCAAAGACAGACGCGCGGTGGCGAGCAACTCGCCGGCCAGGAGGTTTCGAGCGTCCGAGTTCAGCAAGCGGCCTGCCACCTCGATGATGCTGGGCAGTTGACCGCTGCTCCATCGACCCAGGGCAATGACTTCCCATACCAGGGATAACCCGCCAAGGAGTAGAAAGCCCGCCACTGTCGATCTCCGCAAGATGCAGCCGCTCATGTCTGGCCGCTTACGGCAAGCAAATCGTGAATGGCCGCGCGCAGATCCGTGAAGCGGGAGTCGGCCCGGGTGTTCAGCTGATGCCTGGGTCGGGACAGGTCCACGGCCACGATGCCCCGTATTACCCCGGGATTGTCCCCGAGGACGACTATGCGGTCGGATAGGTAGATGGACTCGTCGATATCATGGGTGACGAAGAGGACGGTTTGCGCGTACCGCCGCCAAACATCGAGGAGCAGGTCCTCCAGAGCGTAGCGGGTCTGGGCATCCAGGGATGCGAACGGCTCGTCCATTAGCAATGCGCCAGCCTCCCTGGCAAGGGCTCGGGCTATGGCCACACGCTGCTGCATGCCGCCGGAAAGCTCCCAGGGATGACGGTCTGCATGCTCCGCAAGGCCCACGGTCGCGAGCTGTCGCAAAGCGATCTCCTTGCGTTCGCGGCGGGACAGCCTCCGATCGTGCAGGGCAAAGGCCACGTTGTCCTGCACGGTCTTCCAAGGGAAGAGCGAGTTCATGTAATCCTGGAAGACCATGGCCGTGCCTGCGCCGGGGGCTTGCCGCGCGCCGTTGTGCAGTATCTCGCCAGTCGTGGGCATTGTCAGGCCGGCGAGGCAGCGCAATAGAGTCGTCTTGCCGCAACCCGAGGGGCCGAGAATGGAGACGAACTCGCCTGCGTCGATATCCAGACTTATATCATCCAGAACCGTCGTACGCTGGCCATTGCGTTGATACGCAACCCCCAGAGAGCGAATGGATAGCACGGGAAACCTCATGAACTTCAAGGAGAAAAGGAAATATTTAAACGATCCCAGTTAGTTGGTTATATAGTATGTAATAAGGAAATGGTAAAGTCAGCGACGATATACATGCCTGCCTAGCGCCAACCTTAAGCTACGACCCTCCGTGGCCCATAGCAAAACGGGTCTGGGCGTCTGATTCATCCTATTGTCGCCAGGGTCAATTCAACGTTGCCATCCCCATCCCCTCCCGTTATTAGCCTTCAGCCGCACTGCGGTCCCAAACCCCAACCATAAGACGGTCAGCCATGAGCACCATTGAACCGAACAAGATTATTTACTCCATGGTCCGGGTGAGCAAATTCTACGATAAGAAGCCCATCCTCAAGGACATCTCGCTCTCCTACTTCTACGGCGCCAAGATCGGCGTCCTGGGCATGAACGGCTCGGGCAAGTCGAGCCTGCTCCGGATCCTGTCGGGAGTGGACCAGGAGTTCCAGGGCGAGACCGTGCTCTCTCCCGGATACACCATCGGCTACCTTGAGCAGGAGCCCCTGGCAAACGAGACACGCACGGTGCGCGAGATCGTGGAAGAGGGAGCGGCCGAAACCGTGGCCCTGCTTAAGGAGTTCGAGAAAATCAACGCTCGTTTCGCCGAGCCCATGAGCGACGCGGAAATGGACGCGCTGATCACCCGCCAGGGCGAAGTCCAGGAGAAGCTGGACGCAGCCGAGGCCTGGGACCTGGAGAGCCGCCTGGAAATGGCCATGGACGCCTTGCGTTGCCCGCCCCCGGACATGCCCCTGAACCTCGTCTCCGGAGGTGAGCGCCGCCGAGTGGCCCTCTGCCGACTGCTCCTGCAGAAGCCGGACATCCTTCTGCTCGACGAGCCTACCAACCATCTGGACGCTGAGTCGGTGGCCTGGCTGGAGCACCACCTTCAGCAGTACGCGGGAACGATCATCGCCGTGACCCACGACCGCTTCTTCCTGGACAACGTGGCCGGCTGGATCCTGGAACTCGACCGTGGGCAAGGCATCCCCTGGAAGGGCAATTACTCCTCCTGGCTGGACCAGAAGCGGGAGCGGCTGCGGCGGGAGGAGAAGGCCGAGTCCGAGCGCCAGAAGTCCTTGGAGCGCGAGCTTGAGTGGATCAGGATGTCCCCCAAGGCCCGGCACGCCAAGAGCAAGGCTCGCATCGGGGCCTATGAGCAGCTTCTGTCGCAGAACTCGGAAAAGCAGGCCAAGGATCTGGAGATCTTCATCCCGGCGGGGCCGCGCTTGGGCCAAAAGGTCATTGAAGCCGAGGAGCTGGGCAAGGGTTTCGGCGACCGGCTGCTCCTGAGCAAGGTCAGCTTCCTGATCCCTCCCGGAGCCATCGTGGGCATCATCGGCCCCAACGGCGCCGGCAAGACCACGCTCTTTCGCCTGATAACCGGCCAGGAGCAGCCGGACGAAGGCCGCATCGCCCTGGGCGAAACCGTGAAACTGGCCCACGTGGACCAGAACCGCGATACCCTTGAGGCGGACAAGTCGGTCTTCGAGGCTGTCAGCGGAGGCCGGGACACCATCCGGCTGGGCAACCGCGAGGTTAACGCCCGGGCCTACCTCGGCCGGTTCAACATCACCGGCGCCGACCAGCAGAAGAAGATCGGGATGCTCTCCGGGGGTGAGCGCAACCGCGTGCACCTGGCCCGGATTCTCACGGAGGGGGCCAATGTCCTGCTTCTGGACGAGCCGACCAACGATCTGGACGTGAACACCATGCGCGCCCTGGAGGACGGCCTGCTCAGCTTCGCCGGCTGCGTGCTGGTCATCAGCCACGACCGCTGGTTCCTTGACCGCATCGCCACGCACATCATGGCCTTCGAGGGCGACAGCCGGGTGACCTTCTTCGACGGCAACTTCACCGAGTACGAAGAGGACCGCAAAAAGCGGCTGGGCAAGGAGGCGGAAATCCCGCACCGCATCAAGTACCGCAAGCTGACCAGGAGCTGAGCGCGGACGAAAACAGGCCAAACTCCGGCTAACCGGGCAAGCCCCTTGTGACCGGCCTATGCTGCGGGATGACTACAGCGCGGGGATTCGAATCCTTCGCGAGCACCAATAGTGCGGATTGCTTTTAAGACGCCCGCTCCGGCGTTGACGGCGCAAGTGAATTGCGCCTACGCCTACGCGGCGGCGAGCCATGCCGAAGCATGGCTCGCAGAGCATTTTCAAAAGCAAAATGCTCTAAA